>NZ_JADPKQ010000203.1:0-7676 GCF_023074015.1 Bradyrhizobium sp. 142 | reverse complement strand
CCTCGTCAATCTTCCAGAGTCGAAAATCCTTGCTCATAGCCCCGCAAAGAATCAGACTCGCCCCAGCTTGACCAGCGACTACTTGGACAGGCTCCTAGCCATGCGAAAATGACTTCATCGCAGGCCGCAAAGTTCTCGAACTCACCGTCCGAAATCGATGCTAGCCGCGGCATCAACAGTTTCAGATCAATGCGCGCAGCTCTGCAGTCAGATTCTAGTTTGATGGCCTCCGGGATGCTAACGATACTGCGCCCACCTGCAACTACGAGAATCGGGCATTTCAAGCGTCGTGCCAATCGCGAGCGATGTGCCGAAGCTAAATGACCATCCGGCAAGTGAGAGGTTTCCGTCATCCACGAGATGGATGCCTGGGTACGAGCCCAAGTCCATAAGCCGCCGTCGCAAACCGCCGCAGCAATGCGGCGATCAGCTAACGCAGAATCGGTAGCCAAGGCGGCTGACAGCCCTTCACCGTAGATCCCGATTCGAGACGCATCGACTTCCTGCTGAGCACACAAATAGTCCAAGCAAGAAGACAATTTCTGATTGTCTATGCCAGCCAGTCGAAACGTCATCGTAAGAGATAACGAGAGCCGCCATGCGTCGGCTTGCTATCACAGGCAGGAGTCGTCCGAGCAGCATCGCTCCCGTTTCGTCTTCCCTGCTTATGCAAATGACTGCCGGAGTACATAGGTCGGGCCCATCGGCCGACACGTAGTAGCCAGGCAGCTTGCGTTCATCCCAGGCCGCGATTTCGACGCGCCGCACCCTCTGCTCTAGAGATCCGAAACTGCTGATGCCAGCTTCCAGTTTGGCCAAAACGTCTCCCGTTTGTGGATCGTCTTCGTCGACCAGCCGCCTGGCAACTTCAAATGCGGTGAGCGCGCAAAGCCAAGATTCCGCCGCGGCATCGAAGGCGCCCCGTTCGACATTCAGGTCTCCAAACAGGCAGTGAGCATCTCCAATGTTCGTCCATCTTGCGACGAAGTGCCGCCGGCTGGTCGCCTCGTAGTGTCCAGAAAAACTATCTAGGAATAGCGCGGCACTTCGCCTTGTGGACTCAAGATTGTCCGTCACTTCAGGCCAAGCAGCGCACAGCATCGGTCTCACCCCTTTGTGCAGATTATGACCAATTGCTCAAGATCACCCCAAACCTTGAGCAATGGAGAGCTCTGAAGCCGGACAGTCACCGTTGACTGGCAGCCTTCAGCTTCCGTGATGTTGACTCTAGATTCTAACGCTCATCAAAGCAGAGGCTCTTCGATCTATGGGCGCGGGCCGCTGAAATTCTGCTTTGTTTTAGCGTAGTGCGCAGTTTTTCTACCGGAAGAGCATCCGCTTCAGAAGCCTCAGCCAATTGTGCTGGAGAAGCAGTTTGCGCTCACGCATTGGTCCAGGCAATACGTGCGGTAATGTGTGCTTCTTGGCGAGCCATGCCGAGATCGCTAAGAGCGCATCAGGCATCGATCGACGGCCCAACTACAATAATCCCAGACTAAGTTTCTGATGTGCAAGCCGGCTATTCGTGGCAATCGAGGTTAGTCGTTTGTTAAGGTAGTCCAAAGACTCTTCGTCCAGGCCGGCAAGCATCGTGGAATTGAGCGCCTGTCTCTTGTCTGACAGCTTTGCCATTTCCGCTCGAGCCGTTTGGGTCAGCGATATCTGCAGGAATCTCGCATCGTCGGGCGATATCACTCGGGCGAGGAGCTCCATCTGTTCAAGCTTCTTCGTTTGATTTGTTACGAAGGCGGGATGGATCCGCAGCTTGTTTGCGACCGCAATTCCGGAGACGCCGCGACCATCGTCCAGTTCGTCAATGGCCATAAGGATTAGCCATTGCGGTTCGGTTATTCCTAACATTTCCGCCCAAGCCTTATGTATCTCCTCGAGTTGAGAATGGATTTCAACGATGTTCCAGATCAGATCTCTAACGGCTCGATCGAATTGTTCTTTTTCGGCCATGTTGGCTTTCGCACTTGCTCATTGTCGCGAGGAAAGAGGCGTCGCGAACGACTCAGGGGCGGCGAGAGCCGATCCTATCCATTGCAATTTGCCTGAAATAGCGTGCATAGGACATAGGCACCATGTAAGTTAGCAATTGACAAGAACAATTAATTGTGTGTATCTTTGCATGATCGTTTAGGACCTCAACCAGCGGTCGTTGCTCTAAAAGCTCCAAGTGGAACCCCCGAGATGCCCCTCGGGGGTTTTTTTTTGCTAAATGGCCCTGACTTATCCCTTACCTCTTCGCAGTGAAGTGCGTGTTGCCCGAGTGCCACATCCTTCTTCAATCGAACGACGCCTTTGATTAATTAATTGCAACAATTGAAGGAGGTAACTAAACGTCACTTCGACAGCGAGGGGGTCCTCGAAGTCGTTCCGTCAGGCACCGGCCCCGTGGGCGAGGGTGGCAGAGCGGATCTTTGAAGGACGGAAACGCGGTTTTCCAACTTGGAGGGTCATCGATGAAAGTGATGAAGGGTATTATCCTTGGGTCTGCAGCAATGTTCGTGGGTGGCGGAGCGCAGGCTGCCGATCTCCCCGTCAAGGCCAAGGCTATCGAGTACGTAAAGGTCTGCTCGCTGTATGGCGCCGGCTTCTATTACATCCCCGGTACTGACACGTGCATCAAGCTGGGGGGGTATCTGCGCGTTAACGCCGTGCTGGGCTCCAATGCCGACTTCGACTTCGCCAGCAGTGGTGTGGGTGGCGCGCACAACCGGCTCAGCAACTACTATACGACCAAGGCTCGCCAGGATCTGAGAATTGATACACGCACGGCAACTGAGTATGGCGTCGTTCGGACGTTCGCTGAGCTTGTGTTCTCATGGACAACCGGCGGCTATACCGGTGCGGGCACTAGCGGCGTCAATGGCGCGACCACTTATACGTCGTCAACCAGTGGGCAGATCGCTGGTGGTTCGCTGGGCGTGTACTACGCTTTCATTCAGTTTGCCGGGTTCACGTTCGGCAAGGCGGAGTCTCAGTTCAGGACGCCCTGGGCCGAATATCCGGCGAATAATATCGAGCTGCCAGGCTCTGCCGGATGGGATCCGGTGAACCAAGTTTCGTATACTGCTGACTTCGGACAAGGCATCACAGCGACGATCTCTGCTCAGGATCAGGTCCAAAATTACACGACCAACATCTGGAACGTGAGCGGCGCCACCGCCGCGGTCCTCGCCACAGGTGCATACGGCGCCAACGACATTGGCGGTACGCGCGCTCCGGACCTTGTTGCGCGGGTTCGCGTCGATCAGGCTTGGGGGCTCTTCCAGGCGTCGTTCGCCGCGCATGACAATCATGCTGCCTACTACGGTGCATCCGAGCCCACGGATCATCCCGGCGACAAGTGGGGCTGGGCTGGCCAGCTCGCATTGTCGATCAAGAATCTCCCGACTGGCGCGGGCGACACGATTAACCTCACCGGCGTGTATGCCAATGGCGCAAGCCGATACGTTTTCAACGACTATATGACGACCAACTACGCGATCTACGGAGGAACGAACGTTGCCGGTGCTTACCAAAGCCTTGGTATTGCCGGTATCTCGGATTCCGTCTTCGTCACCGGTGCTGGCCAGCAGTTGACCACGACTTACGGCTTCAATGGCGGATACACCCATAACTGGGATCCGTATTGGAACACTTCTATCTTCGGCGCGTGGGCTGCTGTTCGATATAACGACACGGCGAAGGGATATATCTGCGGAGCCTTCGTAGCTAATCTGGCGCTATCGAGCGGTCTCGGCGGGTGCAACCCGGACTTCAATTATGCGGTGGTTGGTACGGCTACGGCCTGGACTCCGGTCAAGAACCTGACCTTTACGGGCGAGCTCGCTTACATGATGCTTGACCAGAAGTATGCGGGCGGAAGCACGGTGACACTTCCGCTTCAGTCGGGCATCGCAAAGCCTGCCACGGTGTACGAGCTGAAGGACCAGAACAGCTTGGTGCTGTTGCTGCGCGCTCAGCGCAATTTCTAAGTCGTCTCTGTAGCGAAAGGAGAACAACAGGCTCTTAATGGACCTCCAAGAAGGCCTCCGGCATGCCCGCCGGGGGCCTTTCTCATTAGAAGCCGAAATCCGTCGATCTATCAGATTCGAAGTCGTTCGCCCTCTGCGCTGATGACATGTTCAGCGTCCCAGTTGCACAGAAACAGCATAATCGTTTTTGGGCGCGCAAATGCGCGGCCGAACTTAGATCAGTTTTAGATCTCTGAAGATGCGCCAATGGCGCTATCGCGGCCAGCCTACCTATAACGTGAAGCTTCAGGTGAAGGGTGCGCACGTTGAAGGCTTTATCCGAGCGGTGGAAATCGGGAGGCCTTGATGCTTGCTCCGATAGCTAAGATCATTCCCCATTTCCCTTAGGACATCAAGCTGGCGTGCTTTCGGCTCGCTGGCCCGCGCCTACTCGACCACAACTGCAGAATTTCGGCGGATATCTCCCCTGTTTAGAGGAATCCACTTTTGCCAGGTTCTTTATAGTGCTGGGACTAAGATCTTTTACGCCTTGGAGGACACGCGCAGCGGGCGTCACCTACCTTTGAGCGAAATCGCCAAATCTGCTTCCTAGATGAAGCGGCGCAGCAACAGTTCGAGACTTGCGGAAATGCCTAGGCTCTCCTCAAGGACTTCAGTTAACCAATAACCAAGGAGCTAAGACAATGACCATCAGCAAAGGAGCTCAGGTATTTCCGCGCACGGAGTACTTGCGAAGGCTCGCCGCAGTAAAAGCAGAAATGGTCAGGCGGGAGGTCGAAGCACTTGTCGTCACGTTCGACCGAAGCATCAATTACCTGACCGGCTACACCGCGCGATCGGCCTATGTCCCGCAAGCCCTTGTAATCTCAGTCCACGATGAGGAGCCGACGCTCATCCTGCGCCTTATGGATGTGCCAGCGGGCATCCATCTGACGTTTCTGGAGCGGAACAAGATCATTGGCTATCCAGAATCGCTCGTGGGCAACCCCGAGAAGGACGGTTACGATGCGATCATCGATTTTCTTCAGGAAGCCAAGCTGACGAACCGCGGCGTCGGACTCGAAATGGGGCAACTTCCAGCGCGAGCGGCGGAAAATTTCAAGAAACGACTGCCGGGTGCGAGATTCGTGGACTGTACGCATGTCGTCACATGGATTCGCATCATTAAGTCCGATCTCGAAATAGCTCTGATGAAAGAGGCCGCCGCGATTGCCGATGCGGGTATGATGCGGGCGGCCGACGTCATTCGTCCGGGCGTGCATGAAGCTGACGCCGTCGCTGAGATCCTTTCGACTTTGGCGCGCGGCGCAAATGGCAAGCACGGAACGGGGATTGCAAATATCTTCATGTGCTCCTCACCACGCACCGGAACAAGCCACATTATCTGGAGCGACGACGTCTTCCGCCAGGGTTCACAAATCAATCTCGAACTCGGCGGCGTGCGCCACACCTATACGGCCGCGGTTATGCGCACGTTCTCAATTGGCAAGCCTTCCGACCGTCTGCGTCGTCTACATGAGGCTGAGGTCGCCGGCTTGGAGGCTGCGCTGGATAAAGTTCGACCGGGGGCAACCTGCAGCGACGTCGCCGAAGCATTCAACCGCACGATCGGGAAGTTGGGCTTTCAGAAAGAATCCCGCTGTGGCTATGGCATCGGTATCGATTGGAACGAGGCGGTAACGAGCCTTAAGGAAGGAGACATGACGGTTCTGAAACCCAACATGACCTTCCATCTGATGCTGGGCAACTGGATCGACGAGGATTTCGGCTATGTTCTCAGCGAGACATTCCGGGTCACGGACTCGGGAGCTGACGTGTTGACCCGGATACCACGCAAGATCTTCGAGGTCTAGCCGGCACCGGTCGAAATCCGTCCGTGGTCCGGAATTTTGGAACGTCAGGTCGCGAGCGCGCGCTGCTTGGCAGCATTCATCAATATGCTGTCGAGTACGCTCGCCGACCGCTTCGACTCTTAGTGCAAATGGATGCTGGGCTGCGGTGAAAGGCAGCAGGCCGACAGCTTTTGCAGCTGCCGTAACGGAGAAAAGTAGGCATCGTTCTCAGC
Organism: Bradyrhizobium sp. 142; assembly: GCF_023074015.1. Lineage (NCBI taxonomy): Bacteria > Pseudomonadati > Pseudomonadota > Alphaproteobacteria > Hyphomicrobiales > Nitrobacteraceae > Bradyrhizobium > Bradyrhizobium sp. 142. Next base: position 1,628 of record NZ_JADPKQ010000203.1, on the reverse strand, counting down.
CACGGCTTTGAGGCCCGAGCGCGGTACGCCCAGGGCAGTAGCTGGTCGGTATCGCGGTTTGGGTGCCCGTTGACGATCCTGGTCAGGACGTCGGTGAGATAGCCGAGCGGATCGACTTGGCCTTGCCTCGCACTGTCTTGCGCTCATGACCAATCGCCACGGCCGGTACCATGGCCTCTACAAACGAGATCGCTTTGCTGCAGCCACCCTACAACAAAAGGGCTGCTCGCGGCCTGTTTAGTTCCAGACGAGATCGAAGGAGAACCAAATGAACGAACCATCCGAGCGCATTCTGACTGAGCGCCGCGGCCCAATTCTGATCATTACAATCAACCGGCCCGAAGCGAGGAATGCCTTCGACCGCGAAACCTCGAATGCGATGAACGCGGCGATGGATCGTCTCGATGAGGATGACGGTCTGTTCATCGGCGTCATTACTGGGGCTGGTGGCAACTTCTCCGCTGGTGCGGACCTCAAGGAGATAGCTAAGCTCGGTGTGCCGCCGCCGCAGCCCCGTGGCGGCTTCGGCATCATGGGGCGTCCTGCGCGAAAGCCCCTAATCGCAGCTGTTGAAGGCTACGCGGTAGCCGGCGGCTTTGAGACTTGCCTATCCTGCGATTTGATCGTTGCCGCGCGAAATGCCAAATTTGGTGCCCCCGAGGTCAGGCGCAACCTGCTCGCAAGCAGTGCCCTGGTCCGATTGCCACGTCGCATGCCGTATCATTTGGCCATGGAGCTGATATTGACCGGTGGCTTCAAGGAAGCGACGTGGCTTGAACGATTCGGTCTAGTTAATCGCCTCGCGGAGCCTGGGAAGGCGCTCGAGGAAGCTCTGAAGTTAGCTGATGAATTACTGGAGAATGGGCCTTTGGCATTGGCCGCGAGCAAGGAAATCATGTTTCAGTCGGCCGGGCGGGATGATAACCGCTGGGTAGAAGAGACAGCGATCGCCAAGAAGGTGTTCAATTCGGAGGACCTCGTAGAGGCTCTGAAAGCGTTCGCCGAGAAGCGCAAGCCCGTATGGAAAGGACGGTAAAAGCCGGTTTCGAGCGCCGGCCGGCGGCACGCCGACCCTCCGCATAACACGGGCAGGATAACGCCCGATGAGTACTTCATTGAATTACAAGCGTCAGTGATGCTCGACCATGGCTCGTGGCGGATCATTAGATCCGCGAGCACGACGCGCTGGTCAGCGGCGTGCATTCATCGGTAGTGCGCATAAAGCATCATCCGGTCATTGTGGGAGCTATCGCCAAATTTTGGTGACGGCCGGAGCCGGTCAGGCGGCGGCGGTTGTGGGCTGACGGTCGGTCGGCTTGGCGATGACCTCGATCCCGTCGTTGAATGTCACACCAAGAACGAGTTTTGGCAACTGGTGGTGGCCATCGAGACGGCGCCAGCTTTTCTGCGCGGCTTCCAGCAGTTTGAAGACCATCGCGAGCGCGGTCCTGTTGGACAGGCAGCCCTTCGATCGGATCGTGCGGTGGCGCACGGTGGCGAAGGTGCTTTCAATGGGGTTAGTAACCGGTATGAGATGTCTCGGTGCCAACGTTCCGCTGCGATTTTCTGCATCGTGGCGTATGGTGCGACCATCGGGACAGAGGCACCGGGAGCACGATGTGCGGGCA
>NZ_JADPKQ010000236.1:0-7701 GCF_023074015.1 Bradyrhizobium sp. 142 | reverse complement strand
CGACAAGCCTCCGCCAGTCAATCCCAGCAAGCCAAAGCCCAGGTTCTCTCTCGACCAGCTGGAGCTCATCTATGTGTGATTTTCCCGGGACAGCCCTGCCGCAAGCGGGGGAGGGAGCGCACCGTCTAGATGGCAACAATCGAGCCCAGCCTCGTGTCGTTCGAGCTCGCGACGTACCTTCACTGGAAGGTCATGTCCAGGCACTTGGAGATGTCGGAGCCGAGGCCGGAAGAAATGATGATGCAGCCGCGCACCTTCTGCGCGGTCACGTCGGTGGCCCAGACCGAGTAGCCGCCGGGGCCGAAGAACGAATTGGTGTTCGGCGGCTCGGTCTCGGTGGCGTCGAAATCGTAATGACCGTCGGTCTCGAAAATGCGCGGCTTCTTGGTGCAGCCGCCGTCGGTCTGGACGTTGATGACTTCCTTGTTGTCGCGGGTCAGCGCAAGCGAAACCTGGCAGCGGAAATATTCCGAGGTCTTGGTGTTGAAGAGGTAGGTGTAGGATTTGCAGGTCGCGGTGTTCAGCTTGCCCGGGGCAAGGCCGCGGCTGCAGGAAATCCGCTGGTTGTGGCTGAGCTGGTAATCATCGGCCCAGGCGGCCGGCGCCAGCGCCGTCAGCAACAGTGCGGCGGCCCCGCAGGCTTTAATGACATGGTTCATCCGAATCATCCCCACCAATATTTTTGTCGAATTGCGTTCTAGACGGAAAGCGGACCATAGTCGTGAGGGGGCGAAGGGAAAATCACAAGCTGCTGGGCAAGACGTGATGCGCTGCGGCGCTTTCGCAAATTGACCCGAAATAGCGTTCGTGATTTGTTCAGGCGCCCCATGGCGGGGAGGATGGATGATGGCATTTTCAACGAGGACATTTGCACTTGTAGCGATGCTGGGCGCGATCGCTGCGCCCGCACTCGCGCAGACCGCGGCAACGCCGTGGGAGCTCAAGCCCGATATGGGCTACGCCTATGACAAGGACGGCAAGACCTTTTCCTACAAGATGGGCACCAATAATGCCGGCGATCTTTTGAAGGGCGCCAAGAAGGTGCCGCGGGGCACGCTGTTCTTCATCGGCCACAACGGCCAGCTCTACATGCGCACCGGCCCCTATCTCGAAGGCGACGGCAAATTCAGGTTCGGGTCGGATCAGTAAAGGGGCAAAGCTGCGACGGTGCGCTCCCTCGCCCCGTTCTTACGGGGAGAGGGTGAGGTGAGGGGCTGCAGCCGCGATCACGGTGAGAGTTGGACTCGCGGAGAGTCCCCCTCACCCGGCGCTTCGCGCCGACCTCTCCCCGCAAGCGGGGCGAGGTGAGGAAGCAGCTCGCCAATAACTAACTAACTAAAACGCGCCCGCCAACTCCCGCGCACCGGCATTGTTGCCGTTGCTGTCCATTCGCGCATCGGTTATCGCGAGCAACTTCGCCACCGTGTTGTGGCGGATCGCGACCGGGTTGCGCTCGTAGCCGCCGCGCTGGAAGAAGTTCGAGGTCGGCACCTGCTCGCGCATCGCCTGCGGCATAGTCACCATGTCGAGCCCGGTGCCGTCCCCAGTGAGGTTCATCATCTCGAGCTCGGCCGCGGTGAGCGGACGGGTGTAGCCCTTGGCGCGCGCGAACAGCACTGAGGTCAAGAGCTTGTGGGTCTGCAGCATCGGGCCGACATCGATGTCGAGTACCATGGCATGCATGGCCCAGCCCTGTGCAGTGTTGCCGATTTTCTCGTGCTCCGACCAGGTATCCGGCACCGACTTCGCATGCGCCACCATGCGCTTCAGAACGCCGAGCTTCTGCTCCAGCGTCTTGCGGGCCGGCCCGGAGGTTCGCGCCATCTTCTCGCTCAGCGCGCGGATGAATTCATGACCCTGCTCGGCGAGCAGCTCGACGCTGTTGGTGGTCAGCAGCTGATTGTAGCCCATCGCGGTCGAGATCGCGCGCTTGCCGCCATGTTCAATTCCCGCTTGCACATCGTAGCTGCCGGTGCCGCCGGTCTCGAACGCGTAGACCCGCACCGCCTGCTCGCGCGTTAGCCCTAAGGCTAGCGCGTAGCGGGCGTAGACACGCTTGAACTCGAGCTCGGACGCCGGCCGCTGTGGAATGAACTCGTAGAGGTCCTGCGCCGCGCGCAGGAGATCGGCGACCACGGGAATAGGCTTTCGCACGGGGCGCTCCGGCGTTTCCTCCGGCTCCGGGTTCACCGGCCGCTTCGGCCCATTATAGAGCGGCGGGTGCTGCAGCACGTAATCGTCTAATGTGACCTGCTGCCCGCTGCGCCGCTTGGCATTGCGGCCGCGCCGCTTCTCCGAGACCTGGCTCCAATAGGCGCCGGCCTCGGCATCAAAGGCGGCGCGCGCCTCCTGGTACTCGGCGAGCTTGCGGCGATAGTCCGCGATTGCCTGTGGCGAGGCTTGCGCCATCGCGTTCCTGACCACCGGCGGCAGCGCGTCGGCGTCGCCGCCTCGCGCCGCCGGCGCGAGCAGGACGAGCGCCAGTGGAACCAGTGTCAGGGCGCGTCGAATCGAGGGGTGATGCATGATGCCCTCCTAGCAGGCATCCGGTAACCGTCACGTTAACGCGCCGTTTACCATCGTCACTTCCAGGCGAACACCGGCTGTTCCAACTCGGTCACACGGGTCGGCCGCCCCGCCAGCACCTCGCGGAACTGATAGATCAGCGCCGCCGTCGGCGCGTGGATCAGGCTACCTTGATGATGGAAGCGGACCACGCGGCGCGCGCTTTCGGGGATGGCGACGAAGTCGAAGGCGTCATCGCGTTCGATCGTCGCGAGCCCGATGCGATGGACGGAGGCAACCTCATCCAGGTTGGGCCGGATCGTGGCGCCGTCGGCGGCCCAGACCACGACCGGCGTGATCAGATAGCCGGAGCGGGTCGGGTAGTCGTCGAGCAGGCCGAGCACGTCGTTTGTCGTGAGCTTGAGCGCAAGCTCCTCGTCGAGCTCGCGCAGCCCCGCCTCGACCGGCGTCTCGCCGGCATCGCAGCGGCCGCCTGGCAGGGCCCACTGGCCGCGATGAGCGCGCAGATGTGATGCGCGCAGCGTGAGCAGGAAGGCGGCGTCGTTGCCGTCACCGGATGCAGTCAGTGCCAGCACCACCGCAGCGCGCTTCAACGTCGACAGTTCGGCCGCATCAGGCAGCCGCGCGAATGCCGCACAGGCATCTGCGATATTCCGTCTGGTGGCATCGTCGAAAGGTCTCATCATGCTTGACTACACCAGGACCGCGCTTGATGAAACGAGGAGAGATGTGCGTGCAGGGATGGACCTTGAGATGATCGACAAGACCGCCGCGAAGCTTAAATCAGACGGCTGGACCATCCTCGAGACCACAGGCTTCATGCACCTGATCGGTCCGCTCTGGGAGCGCAAGGTCGACGGCCATTACGAATTCGCACTGGCGACCGAGGACAAGCACCACAACCGCCGCGGCATGATTCAGGGCGGCGTAATGATGACCTTCGCCGACCGCACCTGCGGCATGACCGCCCGCTACGAGACCGGCAAGCAATACATGGCGACCGTGCAGCTCGACACCCATTTCGTCGAGGCCGGCAAGATCGGCGAAATCCTGATCTCCCGCCCCCGCGTGGTGCGCACGACGCGCAGCCTGATTTTCATGAGCACCGAGGTCAATGTGGATGACCGCTGCGTCGTGATGGCGAGCGGCGTGTTCAAGATCTTGAAGGGACCGGAGTAGCGCCGCGCCCTCCTTCGTCCGGCGTTGCAACGACGGCGCTTCCGCGACCTCGTCATTGCGAGCCCAGCGAAGCAATCCAGAATCTTTCCGCGGACGCATTTCTGGATTGCTTCGCTACGCTCGCAATGACGGAGTGAGAGGGCTATGCTGGCGCGACAAGAAGCAGCAAGGATCCGCCCATGCAATACCGCCAGCTCGGCCGCAGCGGACTAAAGGTGTCGCCGATCTGTCTTGGCACCATGATGTTCGGCGGGCCCACAAATGAAGCCGCCTCACAGCGCATCATTGCCAAAGCACACGAAGCCGGCATCAACTTCATCGACACGGCGGATGCCTATTCGAAAGGCGGCTCCGAGGAGGTGATCGGCCGCGCCATAGCTGCCAACCGTCTCAACTGGGTGCTCGCGACCAAGCTCGCCAACCCCATGAATAAGGAAATGGGCAACGATCCTAATCGCGGCGGGCTGTCGCGGCGCTGGGTATTGCAGGCGGCGGACGAGAGCCTGATGCGGCTCGGCACCGATCACATCGACATCTACTACCTGCACAAGGAGGACCACGCGACGCCACTGGAGGAGACGGTACGCGCGATGGGCGATTTGATACGCGCCGGCAAGGTGCGCTATTTCGGTGTCTCGAACTACCGCGCCTGGCGCGTTGCAGAAATCTGCAACATCTGCGACCGGCTCGGCATCGACCGGCCGGTGGCGAGCCAGCCTTATTACAACGCGATGAACCGCATGCCGGAGGTCGAGCACTTTCCGGCCTGCTCCTATTATGGCCTCGGCATCGTGCCCTATAGCCCGCTGGCGCGCGGCGTGCTCACCGGCAAATACAGTCTGGATGCAGCGCCGGACAAGGAAACGCGCGCGGGCCGCAACGACACCCGCATGATGCAGACCGAGTGGCGGCCGGAATCCTTGAGGCTCGCGCAGGAGATCAAGAGCCACGCCGAGAAGAAAGGCATCACCGCCGGCCAGCTCGCCGTCGCCTGGGTGCTCAACTCCGCCTTCGTCTCTTCCGTCATCGCCGGTCCCCGTACCGAGGCACAGTGGGACGACTACATCCGCGCGCTCGATTACCGCTTCACCGCGGATGACGAGGCGCTGATCGACCGCCTGGTGACGCCGGGTCATCCCTCGACGCCCGGCTATAACGATCCTGCCTATCCGATCGAGGGTCGCCGCGCGCGGACAGCGTGAGGGCGGGAGGCGCCGATGGCACTCGAAGACCGTTACGGACTGCAACTCTCCACCGCTTCGCACGAGGCGGCATCCGCCTATCGCGAGGGCGTCGACCTCATGCTGGCGGGCTGGACGGGCACGGCCGAGACGCTGGAACGCGCCATCGCGGCCGATCCGGATTTCGCACTCCCCCATATCACGCGCGCGCGCGTGCACGCCTTCTATCAGCAGGGCGATCTGGCGCGGCAGAAGGCGGCGATTGCGCGTGAGCTCGTTGCCAAACGCGGCACGGAGCGTGAGCACTCGCATGTTGAGATGCTGGCGCTTGCGATCGAGGGCCGGCTGCCCGAGGCGCTGGCGGCGACGCTGAAACACGTCGACGCGTGGCCGCGCGATGCCGTGGTGCTGTCGCTGCCGCTGGGTGCGTTCGGCCTGTTCGCCTTCTCCGGCATGGCCGATCACGACCGCGCGCGGCAGGAGCTGTGCGAGCGCGTCGCGCATCATTACGGCGAGGACTGGTGGTTCCTCACCCTGTACGGCTGGGCGATGACCGAGAACGGCAATGTCGCGCGCGGCCGCAGCGTCACCGAGCGCGGTTTTGGCCTGCGCCGCGAAAACGCCCATGCCGCGCATGCCGTGTTGCATGCGATGTTCGAGGACGGCTCGATCGACGAAGCCGACCGCCTCGTCGATGACTGGATCCCTTCTTACCACCGCGCCGGCATCCTGCATGGCCATATCCGCTGGCACCAGGCGCTCGGCGCGCTGGAGCATGGCGATGCCGCGCGGGCGCTGGCCATCTATGCCGATGTGCTCCAGCCCTCGGCCACGCAGGCGCCGCCGCTCAATGTCATCACCGATGGCGCCTCGCTGCTGTGGCGCTTGTCCGCTTACGGCCATACCGTGCCAAAGGCGCTCTGGTTTGAGGCCGACGCAGCCGCGCAAAAACTGTTTCCGAAATCGAGCCTGCCGTTCGCCGATGTCCACATGGCGCTATACGCGGCGGCAACGCAAAACCGGGAGGCGCTTGCGGCGCGTCTCGCCGCGATCGAGCAGCGGCTTGCCGACGGCAGGCTGCCGGCCGGTCCTGCGGTACCGGCGATCTGCCGCGCCCTGGCAGCTTTTGCCGATGAGGATTACGCAGCCTGCGTGCATACGCTCGCGCCCGTCCTCAGCCAGGTGGTGCGCATCGGCGGCAGCCACGCCCAGCGTGAATTGATCGAAGACACTTTTATCGTCGCCCTCATGCGCAACGGCGAGCTGCCGCGCGCCCGCGCCCTGCTCGATGCCCGCCTGCACCGCCGCCCGTCCCTGCGCGATAGGCGCTGGCAGGCGGCGATGGGCTAGTACTTGCAAGGGCGTAGGTCTTGGGCAGCCTCCGCCACGAAAAAAACACGGCGGTCCCGGCAAGTGCCTGCCGGGATAGGTTGGCAATTCGGGCGAATCGTCGGTAGGTGGGCGCGGTGGTATTTCAGGCGGGCATGGCGACACAAACGGGGCCGCAACCAATTTACGGTTCGGTTGTTGTTGGATGGAACTTTCCCGCTTCCGTGGTCCTCTGGCATACGAGCCTCGCGATGCGCCTCTGCCGACCGGTCCTCGCAGCAGCCCTCGTCGCCTCGATCACAGCCTTGGCAAGCCCTTGTTTTGCCGGGTCTTCCACGCCGATACCGGTCAACAATCCGACGCTACATAATGCCTTCGTTGACCTGCTGGCGCTGATGTCCGGCCACTGCAAGACGCTGAAGGTCGCCGGGCGCAGCTTCGCCTGCAAGACGGTCGCTTACGCCCATGGCGACAAGGGACGGGTCAATTTCGCGGTCGCCGTCGACGATCCCAGCGACGACAACCACGTCGTGTCGTTCTCGGGCGAGAACGGCAAGCGGGCCGACGACAATTCCTACGAGCTGCCGATCGACCGCATGCTGCTCAACTCCAAGAACCGGCCCAAGGTCGACGGCCTGCCGGTACCGGCCGAGCAGACCTCCACCGGAACTTGCCGCCAGACCGGCAATTTCGCCGCCAAGCAGGTCTCGGACGTCACCTGCTCGGCCACCGACAGCGAAGGCCGGAAGTACGAGCTGCTGTTCGTCTCCGACGGCAGGCCGGTCAGCGTCCGCCGGATCCGGCAGTCCGCGCCGTCGATCCAGGATCCGTTCAAGTAGCTCGCACTTTAATCTTCCGCGGCGAGCTTCGGAGCCACCCATGACGCGCGACCGTCTGTTTCTGCTGCGCCCCGGTTTCGAAGACCCGACCTTTCCGAACCGCCGTTTCTATTGCTGGCACTGTGCGCTGATCGACGGCGTGCTCGCCTCGTTTCCGGCGCTGGCCGCAACGCTCGACGTCCACCGCATCCCGTGGCCGCGGCAGGCGGTGATTGCGCTGCTCGGCGAAGTGAACCAATCGCTGCCGCTACTCGTGCTTGCGGACGGGACGACGTCGCCGCGCCAGACCGGCAGCCATCGCGCCTTCATCGCCGACAAGGATGCGATCCTCGCCGCGCTCTCCGAGCGCCACGGCTTTCCCGATCCGCATCCGTAAAAGCTTGTAGATCCTATGGGGTGGCAGGTGGTCAGGGGTAAATTGAACTCACCCTGGAGGATCAACGATGCGTACTGATCACACTGACGCACCCGCCGGAAGCGAGTATGCCACGATTTACTTGGCTTTCGAACTGAGCAAAGCGAAGTGGCAGCTGGGGATAATGATGCCCGGCGCCGAGAAGATGCGTCGTTACCGGATCGATGGCGGGGACATGGCGGCGCTATCTGGCGTGCTTTTGCGGGCTCGAGGGAAGGCCGCGCAGGAGGGC
>NZ_JADPKQ010000020.1:0-7757 GCF_023074015.1 Bradyrhizobium sp. 142 | reverse complement strand
CACAGCCGTTGCCCGCTGCACGATCTTGTCCTCGAGGGCCGCGATCGCCAGCGGGCGCTGCCGTCCGTCCGGCTTTGGGATGTAGACCCGCCGCGACGGTTGCGGCCGGTACGCTCCCCGGTGGACACGGGCATGCAGATCCTCAAGGTTGGCCTTGAGATCTTGCTCGTAGTCCCGCCACGTCACCCCGTCCGTGCCCGGCGCGGCATGCTTCTTCAACGCGAAGAACTCCGCCTCGAGCAGGTCGGGATCGATGTGGTGAAGCAGCGCGGTGAACCTCTCCTTCTTCCTTTCCCTTGCAGTTCGTCGTATGCGCTCCAGCGCCTGTGTCACGCTCGTCCGGCTCGGCGTCCGGGTCGTGCTTTGCTGGTCCGCATTCCCCTGACAGCTCACGCTTCGCCGCGCAGCCACGCCTTCACCTTTTGCAGCAGGCCGTGGCGCAGTTCGTCGACGGACGCCGCTTCGGCCGGTGTCAGGGTCTGCATGGCGGCGTCGACGTCCTCGCTTGCAAGCCGCGAAGCGATTTCGGCGTCGGCCGGCGCCAGCCCCGCGGCCGCCAGCGCGATCGGGCCGATCTGCACCAGGAACGCGCGCTCGTATTCGCGCGACAGGCGCGCGATTGCATCCTCCAGCGTCAGCCAGTCGACCGCCTTGATGTCGTTCATCAGCTTGCGGACCGGACCGCCCTCGGCCTCCATCCGCCAGAAATGCACGGCCTTGGAGCGCCCGCCGGACTGGTAGACGAGCGTGCCCAAGAATTCGTGGATGGCGACGTCGTGGCCGGTCTCCTCCAGCACCTCGCGATGCGCCGCTTGCTTCGGCGTCTCGCCGTCGTCGAGCTTGCCCTTGGGCAAGACCCATTCGTTGCGCTTGCGCTGGCGCACGACCGCGATCAGCGGCGGCGCACCACGCCGCAGCACAATACCACCCGCTGCCAGAACCGGCGCCCGCGCCATCGAAAGATCTCGCCGTGTCAAATCGTCCCCGCGGACGATATAGGCGGCCGAGACGGCGGAATGAAGACTAGTTCTTTCTCAGTAGCGCCTGGCCCGCCCGGATGCGCGTGCCTTCGGCGATGCCATCGCAAAACGAAAAATCGCCGGGCGCGAGGATGATGATGGTCGAGCCGTGCTCGAACCAGCCGAGCTCCTCGCCCTTGGTTACGTTGACGTCGCAAGGGAAGTTGACTGGGCCGCGCGTCTGCGCGTTCAGCACCATATCGAGGAAGTGCAGGCGGATGCTCGCGACCAGGATCGCCGCAACCGGCACCAGCGTCACCGCCTCGCCGGAGCTGAGATGCGTGCGGATCACCGCGCGCTCGTTCTTGCAGAACAGGCGCTCGACCCGCTTGAGCGCGATCGGGTTGACGTTCCAGACGTCGCCATGGATCAGCGTGACGCGCTCGATATGCGCGTCATAAGGCGCATGGAAGCGGTGATACATGCTCGAGGTCAGCCGCAGCGTGACGAAGGAGCCGTTGCGGTGCTGGTCGACGAGGGCGGAATCGCCGACGAGGTCGAGCAGCGAATAGGGCGCGCCCTTGACCTGGAACAGCTCGGTATCGGCGATCCGGCCATGGGCGCCGACGATGCCGTCGGAGGGACTCGCGACAACGGAAGGGTCGGGATCAAAGGGCCGCAGGCCCGGCTTCAGCTCCCGGGTGAAGCAGTCATGCAGGCTCTTGAAGTGGCTCTTGCGCGCTTCCGACAGGTCGAGGTCGGAGAACAGCTTCCACAGCGCGATGGAGCCGTCCCGAACCAACGGGTTCTCGATCTTGGAGAACCAGCCCATGAAGCGGGTCAGCGCGGCGCGGGGGATGCGGTTGGTCAACAGGAAGTTGAGGTCTTCCTGCTGGGTGAAAGAGGCGATGAGGGCTTTGACTGTCATGAATCTGTCAGCTCGCAAGGTTAGCGCTTGTTGTCATGGAAACGACACTCCCGATTCTCCCTTTGTCCGTGGCCGCCGCAGCGTCCGCTGCCGCCGCCTTCCCGAAGCTCAAGGCGCGGATCGAACTGTCCCGCGCCAAGCACCGCTCGCTCTCCGGGCACTCCAAAATGTCGCGCCGGGTGGCGCGGCTGGTCCCGTTCTACGAATTCGAAGGTGATGAATACTTCGGCTGCGACGGCGCGCCGGCGAACGTGGTGATGCAGCGCAAGGATGCCTTCTTCCGCCTCGCGCGCGTCTACGCCGATCGCTACCCGAAAGGGCGCGCGATGACCAGGGAAGCGGCGGAGAAGATCTCCGACCTGAACTTCACCGAAACCTACCGCGTGCCGTTCCAGTTCTCGCGCCTGGTCCGCGAAAATCTGGGCACCTCGACCTTCATGGAGTCCTCGAGCGGCGTCACAGTTAGGGATGTCGACGGCAACGTCTCGTACGACCTCACCGGCTCCTACGGCGTCAACATCTTCGGCAACGACTTCTACAAGGAGTGCATCGAGGGATCCGAGAAGCGCGCGCATGCGCTCGGACCGGTGCTCGGTCCCTACCATCCCGTCATCCTCGAGAACGTGACGCGGCTCTGCCAGATCTCGGGCCTCGACGAAGTCTCCTTCCATATGTCCGGCACCGAAGCCGTGATGCAGGCGGTGCGGCTTGCACGCTACCACACCAAGCGCAGCCATCTCGTTCGTTTCGCCGGCGCCTATCACGGCTGGTGGGGTGACGTGCAGCCCGGCGTCGGCAACCCTATTCCCGCGCACGAAACCTACACCCTTGCCGAAATGTCCGAGAAGACGCTGCAGGTGCTGCGGACGCGCCGCGACATCGCCTGCGTGCTGGTCAATCCGCTCCAGGCGCTGCATCCGAACGCCAACGCGCCCGGCGATTCCGCGCTGGTCGACTCGTCCCGCGGCGGCAATTTCGACCGCCAAGCTTACACCGAATGGCTGAAACAGCTGCGCGAGGTCTGCACCGAGCGCGGCATCGTGTTGATCTTCGACGAAGTCTTCGTCGGCTTCCGCCTCGCCGCCGGCGGCGCCCAGGACTATTTCGGCGTGCGCGCCGACATGGTGACCTACGGCAAGAGCCTCGCCGGCGGCCTGCCGGTCGGCGTGGTCTGCGGCAAAAAGGAGCTGATGCGTCGCTTCCGCGACGACCGCCCCGCCGACGTCTGCTTCGCCCGCGGCACCTTCAACTCGCACCCCTACGTCATGACGGCGATGGACGAATTTTTGAGCCGGCTCGCCAGCCCGAACTTCCGCGCCGTTTATGACCATCTGGACGAAACCTGGAACGGCCGCGCGCAAAAGCTCAACCAGATGCTGGAGGGTGCCGGCCTGCCAGTGCAGGTCGCCAACCTGTCGTCGATCTGGACGGTGAAGTACACCGAACCGTCCCGCTACAACTGGATGCTGCAATATTACCTGCGTGCCGAAGGCCTGTCGTTGAGCTGGGTCGGTACCGGGCGGCTGATCTTCAGCCTGAACTACACCGACGCCGACTTCGCCGAGGTCGCCGACCGCTTCGTCCGCGCCGCGGCGAAGATGAAAGCCGACGGCTTCTGGTGGCACGATGCCGCGCTCACCAACAAACGCATCAAGCGGCAGATCCTGAAAGAGATGCTGGCCAAGCGCTTTGGGCGCTGAGGCTCCTCTGCACTTCGCCGCGAACACCGCTCCCGCCTCCCCCTCTCCCCGCCCTTCGCGGGGAGAGGGTTGGGGTGGGGGGCTGCTTCCGCAATCACGGTAACAGCTGGACTCGCGGAGAGCCCCCCTCACCCGGATCGCATCCACGATGCGGTCCGTCCTCTCCCCGCACGAGGCAGGGCTATCGCATATGGCGTGCATGATGCTTCGGCATCGGCACTGAGCTCCCTCTCCCGCTTGCGGGGGAGGGTTGGGGTGGGGTGTCTCCGCGTCGGGATTGTTGAGGATTGCGGAGGAAGTCCCAGCGTGGCGAGAACCCTCACCCGCCGCGCTCTGCGAGCGCGTCGGCCTCTCCCGCAAGCGGGAGAGGCGGAGCAAGCCCGCGGACTGTCCTCGTGAAATCTATATGCGATAGCCCTGCCGCAGGCGGGGAGAGGCGAAGAAGCCGCCAAGACGTGGATGCCCGGGGCGAGCCTGGGCATGACGCAACCCTCAGACATCGGAGTGTTGGCTAAGAGAGCGCTCAGGCGTGCTGCTCTTCCAGCGTGGGCTCGCCGAGCAAGCCCAGCGTGTGCTCGGGGTTGAGATGCAGGCCGGGATCCATCAGCTCGCCGCGCATCAGCGCCAGCGGCGCGTTGCGATAGAGCATCAGGTCGTGGAATGGATCGGTCAAGATCTTGGTCATCCAGACGAGGCCCGTCTCGACGTCGCGGATGAAGAACAGGTGCACGGTGCGGAACAAGAGGCCGCCGATGCCGACCGCGAGCCAGATCTTGGCGACCTGACGCATGAAGTCGGCGGCGCCAGCCCAGGGCTTGAACAGGCCGAACAGCGAGGGATCGGCGAACAGCACCAGCGGCGATGCCGCCCAGATCGACATCAGCACCACCTTGCGCTGCAGGTTGTAGCCGACCTTGATCTCTTCCTTGTGCTCGTGCGTCGCCTGGTTGATGTGGTCGTAGCCGTGCGGCTCGAAGAAGAAGTGACCGGCCTGGCGCGAGGTCATCGAGACCAGCCAGCCGACCAGCGCGGAAATCATGGGATCGACGAACAGCCAGACATAGGCGAACAGGAAGCTCAGCGCGCTGACGAAGTGCAGGCTCTGATTGATGCGGCTGTGGTGATAGTAGCGATGGTCGTCCCAGCGCTGGATCCGCAGCTGCTCGAGATAATTCTTGATCATGCTCTCCCCCAAAATGCTTTCGGGTATGGGATTTACAGAGATTCGATGTACGCCATGTGACATCATCATTTTGTCATGTGACGATGTGCAGCGGCGCGATGACGCACGTGAGCTTCAGCTCACGCCGCCTTGGCGACGTCGAGCTTGCGAAAGCGCACCAGCGAGAAATGGCCGAGCGGCGGAATCAGGCGGCGCTCGGCGAGCTCGATGCCGTTGGCGCCGGCGAGCCACTTCGCATAGCGCGACCAGGCGAACTCGGCGGTGCGGAAGCCGAGCGGACGCACCACCGGCTGGAGCCTCCGCTCGATGAAGCGACGCATGCCGGCATCGGCGCTGACGCGAGTGAGGATGATCAGCTCGCCGCCCGGACGCAGCACGCGCGCGAATTCGTCGAGCGCCTTCTCCGGATTTGGCACCGCAGTGACGACATATTGCGCCATCACGACGTCGAAGGAATTGTCGGGGAATTCGAGCTTCTCGGCGTCCATCACCGCGAGGCCCTCGACGTTATTCAGCTTGCCGTCGGTGACACGCTGGCGCGCCTTGTCGAGCATTGCTTCCGAAATGTCGGTGCCGAAGATGCGCAGATGGGGCGCGTACATCGGCAGCGAGATGCCGGTGCCGACGCCGACTTCGAGCACGCGGCCGCCGATCTTGTTGGTGGCCGCGATCGCCGCCTGCCGGCCCTTGGCGAACACGCCTCCGAACACGAGGTCGTAGACCGGCGCCCAGCGGTCATAAGCCTGCTCGACCGTGCCGCGGGTGAGGTCAAGCTGCTGGGTGCCGTCAAGGTTCATGATCTTAGCCATCTCTGAGGTTCTCGCTGTGGGTCAAAGTAAAGATCAGCCGCTTACCGGCCGCCGCGCCATCACCGGCGTGGCGCGCAGGATACGGCTGGGCTGAAGTGAAGTAAGATTTCCGACGAACTGCCGCGCGCTGTTCTCCCAGGAACGCTCCAGCGCGAAGTTGCGGCAGGTCTCGCGCGACATGATGAGCGCGCGCAAGCACGCTGCACGCAAATCGTGATCGATCGCGCCGATCGGGTGATCGGCAATGACGTCCTTGGGTCCTGTCACCGGAAACGCCGCAACCGGCGTGCCGCAGGCAAGCGCCTCGAGCTGCACCACGCCGAAAGTGTCGGTCAGGCTCGGAAACACGAACACGTCGGCCGAGGCGAGGTGCGCAGTGAGGTCCGCGCCCTTCTTCTCGCCGAGGAAGACGGCGGCCGGATATTTCCTTTCGAGCAGCGCCCTCTGCGGGCCCTCGCCGATGACGACCTTGGTGCCGGGCAGATCGAGCGAGAGGAACGCTTCGAGATTCTTCTCCACCGCTACGCGCCCCATCGTCATGAAGATCGGCCGCGGCAGATCGAGGCTTGCGGCAGCGTCGGGATGGAATAGCTCGGTGTCGACGCCGCGGGGCCAGAAGCCGAGCCGCTTGAAGCCGCGCTCGGACAGCTCCTGCCGCAGCGACGGCGTCGCCACCATGGTCATGGCGGCGGCATCGTGGAAGTGGCGCAGCACGGCATATCCGACGGCGGCAGGAATGCCGGTGCGTACCGAGACGTATTCGGGAAAGCGCGTCGTGTAGGAGGTGGTGAAGGCGAGGCGATTGCGTCGGCAATAGGCCCGCGCGGCCCAGCCGATCGGACCTTCGGTGGCGATGTGCAGGGCTTCCGGTGCAGCCTTCTCGATCCGCCGCGCGATCTCTTTGCTGCTGGGCAGCGCGACGCGCAGGCCCGGATAGGTAGGCAGCGGCCATGACGGAAAGCCGTCCGGGTTGAGGAAGTCGATCTCGACATCCAGCGCCTTGGCGGCATTGGCCAGCGAGGTCAACGTCCGCACCACACCGTTAACCTGCGGATGCCAGGCGTCAGTCGCGATTAATACCCGCATGGGAAAATCCCGAGATTTTGATGATTCTCGGCTTACGACCATCAACCACGTATATTTCAGGCGTGTGACGTCACAGAAGTGTCGGCCGGCTGTTTTGTTCGTTAACGGGCTGGCCGGGCCACGAAACTGTCATGAAACAATCGTTGCCGCCATGAAACCGTTTTCGGTTTTCCGTGCAAACGTCCCGAAACCTTTTGCCGTTAGTGATCTCTGCAACAGAGCACCGCAAGCGGTGCCGCGGTAAAAACACCGAGCAAACAGGGGCGATCAAATGTTCAATCTGGGCACGTTCAAGAATTATTCGCGCGCCGTTGCTTTGAGCGCAGTGGCTGTCACCGCCGCATTCGCCGGCCCGGCCAAAGCCGCGCCCGTGCAGGTCTTCCCGTTCTTTCAGCCGCTGCCGCCCATCGCCGCACCGCAGCCATACCAGCCCTATCAGGCGACGCCTTACCAGGCCGCGCCGTCCGAGGATCAGGACGCCGTCGAGATGCCGGCCCGCTTCCGCCGCCAGACCGTGTCCTACGCCACACGCGAGGCGCCGGGCACCATCATCATCGATACGCCCAACACTTATCTTTATTACTTGCTCGGAGGCGGCCAGGCCGTTCGCTACGGCATCGGCGTCGGCCGTGACGGCTTTACCTGGTCCGGCGTGCAGTCGGTGACCAAGAAGGCCGAGTGCGCATTGCCTCATCAAGAATGTTACCGGAGAACTGACCGTCAGGAGTGGGGCCGCGATACCGAATCGGATCGGTGTTGCCGATGGCAGGACGGATCAGCATGGGTGCGCGGCGCGAGATCACGGCGGCGGTGGTAGACCGCTATCGATCAGCAGGGCGGGCAGATAAGGGGCGCATTCTCGACGAGCTTTGCGCGGTGACGGGCTGGCATCGCAAGCACGCGGTTCGGGCGCTGGCCAGCCATGTCGCAATTTCGCCGGAGGCCCGGCGGCAGCGAAAGCCGACCTATGGCGCCCCTATCAGGGATGCACTGGTGGCGCTGTGGGAGGCCTCGGATCGGATCTGCGGCAAGCGGCTCCGGGTAATGATTCCGACGTTGCTGCCTTCGCTGGAGCGGCATGGCCGGCTCAAG
>NZ_JADPKQ010000235.1:0-7773 GCF_023074015.1 Bradyrhizobium sp. 142 | reverse complement strand
CTCAAGCCAAAGCCCAGGTTCTCTCTCGACCAGCTGGAGCTCATCTATGTGTGATTTTCCCGGGACAGCCCTGCCGCCTGCGGGGGAGGGCTGGGTGGGGGTTTTGGCGCGGAGCGTCGTCACCAAGGTTGATGTGAATAAGATCGTCGCGAGGCTGCGGACCGACAATAAGCTGCTCATTCCCGATTGGGAGAAGCGCAGACCGGTGCCCCAGGACGGCTATCGCTTGCAGCGCGCTTGAACTAGAACGTAACTGTGACCAAGCCATCCGCTAGAGCAAGGCAGCTGGACGAAGCCGACCAAGCAGCGCAGCAGGCTCACCGCCGCGCAAGCGAAGCTTGCCGAGATCAGAAGCTGAGCAGCGAACTGGTCGAGGCCGCCGGAGTGGAACGCGAATGGCCGGACGTGCTGTGGGCCGCCCGCGGGTATGCTGGCGGTGCCGTCACGGACCGCGGCGCGGTTGCCGCATCTGATGGCGCATGTTCGCGACCAACCAAGAACCATACCCGCCCGGCCGCTACCGTGAGGGCACTCGGATGGGCGAGCCGCTTCGCTCTTGCCGCTCCTCCAAGCTGCCGGAGGTGATGGGCTCCTGTGCTCAACCCGGTCTGCGAATTCGCGCCGACAGATAATGGAAAGTTGCCGGACACCCGTGAGCATGAGGGCAACGAAGCCATCCGAATTGCCGCCTCTCCATGACGCACCTCCTGCTCCATCAAGACACCAAACTCGGTATCTTCGGATCCGCATGTTTATATCGGAAGATATGCGCACGGCATTTTGTCAAAAAGAAACTTTTTACAACTCGAAGAAAAGCGACTTACTATTTATTTAATGTGCGGACTGTGAAGCAAAGAACGCTTTAAACCGGACCGGCATCGCAGGCCCAAGTAGGCGTGATGGTGTCATGAGTAAAAATTGCTTACCACAAACTTCGACCAAGCCGGAACGTTGGCCAGCGTCTCCGGCAGTTTTTGTTTTTAGCCAACCGTAATGCAATCGGCAATCGCCGAACATCCCTAGCAGAAAGTGGGAAATAGATACGTCCCGTCTGGACCCAATGCGTTTGCAGAGCCTTCCTTGCGGTAGACCCCAGGATGGGGAATTAATATTTGAAACGCTAGCGTCATGTCACGACTCGTGCTGTTTATTGAGACTGTGTCGTCTCCATTTTGGGAAGAACGCGCAGGCGCGGTTCATTTCATTTCCGAACACATTCAATGGAGCTCGCTGGTTCTTGAACGATTGCGAGAGCATCGAGCGGATCTTGTTGTGGCCGTGGCGGCACCGAGATGTTCGTCAGCCGAAAATTTCCTTCGTTGGCTTGTCAAGAATCCAATTGGCCCTCCGACGCTTGCTGTTCTCCCTCCCGACAACGATCTCATTCAGTTAGCGGCACAAGCGGTCGACGATTTTATTGTCGAGCCCATCCATTCAGGCGAGTGGCACCATCGGGTTGCGCGACTTCTTGCGAACGATTCACCTGACAATAACATGGCGACCACCCAAGAACGCGAAACACGAGAACTTGGGCTTGCGGAACTAGTGGGCAATCATCCAGCCTTCCTGCGTACTATCGAACAAATTCCGCTGGTAGCGCGAAATAACAGTCCCGTTCTCATTACAGGCGAGACGGGTACCGGCAAGGAACTGTGCGCACGCGCAATCCATCGTCTGAGCCCTCGCGGGGATTTTCCATTCATTCCGGTGGACTGCTCGGCGTTTCCCGAGCATCTGTTCGAGACCGAAATGTTCGGCCATGCACGTGGCGCTTTTACCGACGCACACCGCGACCAAATGGGGCTGGTTGCTCTTGCGGGTAGCGGCACGCTCTTCCTGGATGAAGTCGACGTACTTCCAATCCCGGCTGCACCGACACCAAGTCGAACCCGGCCGGCAATAACAAGACGTGCACGGGCCCCGACAGTCACTGCAGCAAGTAGCAAAGCGCAGTAAGTAGAACGCGCCGGGTGGTCTGGTTCGACTATCGTCCGGACCACCCATTCGGGTGTCATGTTGCGGTGTAGCCATGCGGAAGCTGGTGCTGGTTTTCCTCAGCTCGCTGATACTTGGCGTCGCGATTGCTGCGGCGCCTGAGCAGTCCCCGGTTGTGGCGTATCAGTTCGCCAAGGCTAGCAGCGGTGAGGCTGTCACCAAGGTGATAGCCGCCGGTACGGTCCAGCCGATCGTTAGTGTGGTTGTTAGCTCGCAAGTCTCTGGCCAGGTGAAGGAAATACTTGTCGATCACAATGATGCCGTCAAAGAGGGGCAGCCGATTGCATTGTTAGAGCCAGAGCTCTTTAACACCCGCGTGGACCAGGCCAGGGCAGAAGTCGATATCGCCAGCGATGCCGTGCGCATTGCGCAGGAGGAGGTGACCACCGCTCAGGCTGTGGTCAACAGAGCCACCGCCGACCGAGCCAAGGCGGAGGCGGACTCCAAACGATACGAGGTGACGGTAGGTCTCACCCGTCAGCACCTTGATCGGAAGTCGGTGCTAGTGAAAAGCGGTGCTGTTTCGACGAGCGACATGGAGGATGCTCGCGCCGCTTACGAGACCGCACTGGCCGACTCAGGCGCGGCCGCGGCTCAAGTGGCTTCGCAAGAGGTCAGAATCCATGAGGCGAAGACTCAACTCGCCGTCGCGCGGTCCCGAGTGGTCCATTCCGAAGCCCAGGTCCGCCGCAGTCAGGCCGCGCTTCACCAAGCCGAAGCCGATTTGGACCGGCATCGTGATCGACCGCAGTGTCACCGCGGGTCAGACGGTTGCTGCCAGTTTCCAAGCTCCCACCCTGTTCACGATCGGGGATCTTCACGCTGTGAACATCGAGATCGCGGTCGATGAGGCCGATATTGGTGAACTGCGGGCTGGGCAAAAGGTGATGTTCTCGGTCGATGCGTACTCGGACAAGGACTTCGTTGGCCATGTCACGCAAATTCGCAATCGCCGCATATTCAGGAGAGCGTCGTAACCTACACGGTCGTCGCAGCGGCTAAGAACGACGATCTCCTGCTGTTTCCGGGGATGACAGCCAAGGCCGACATTATCGTCGGCGACAAACCGGATGCCTTGCAGGTTCCTAGTGCCGCACTCCGCTTTCGGCCCAAGGGATTACCGCAGCCCTCCGGATCCCATGTTTGGGTCGCCGCGGGCAGTAGCATCCGTCCGGTGTCTGTCCGGGTTGGGGTGAGCACCGAGGGTAGGACCGAAATTATCGGTGATGTATCGGAAGGGGAGGCGGTCGCGGTTGGTGATGGCGCCAATGTCGCTTCGCCAGCCGTCTGGGCCAAGGGCATGGGTTGGATAGAGCCGCTACACGTCGCTTTGGCCGCGCTAGTCAACCGCTAGGGAGTGCAGTGTGCCCCAGCATGTGATCGAGGCGGAGGGACTGACAAGATACTACCGCGCAGGTGACCGCATCGTGACTGCGCTTAAGGATGTATCCCTCCTCATCGAGGCTGGAGATTACGTCGCGATGACTGGTCCGACGGGCTCGGGAAAAACGACTTTGATGAAGATTCCGGGCTGCCTGGACCGCCCCAGCGCCGGACGGTACCGGCTTGATGGGATCGATGTGGCCGGCCTGACGGCGGACCGGATGGCCGACATTCGTAATCATGTTATCGGCTTCCTGTTCCAGTCGTTTGTACTGCTACCGCAGAGCACAGCCCTGGAAAACGTGGAGATGCCGCTCGCCTATGCAGGCGTGCATGGGTCAGAACGGAGGCGGCGGGCGCGGGAAGCGCTGGCGAGGTTTGGGCTGGCGGATCGGGAAGATCACCGCCCCGCGCGGTTGTCGGGCGGCGAGCAGCAACGCGTGGCCCTTGCCCGGGCGGTCATCAACCGGCCGAGCCTACTGCTTGCGGATGAACCAACTGGCGCGCTCGATGACGCCTCGGCCGGCGAGGTCATGGGCCTGTTTGCCGAACTCAACAGGTCCGGCGTCACCATTGTGGTTGTGACGCATGACATCTCGGTTGCCGCGAATGCCCGACGCGTGCTGCCGTTCAAACGTGGCCGCTTGGAGGCTGAGGAGAGGATTTGCGGATGAGGCTCACGACGACGCTGATCCCTGCGCTGCATGCGCTTAGGGTACACCGGCTGCGCACCGGACTGGCGCTATTGGGCATCTGCTTCGGTGTCGCTACAGTGATCCTCATCGTTATATGGGGTTCGATCGGACAGACGAAGCTGGAGGCGGAGATCAGCGAATTGGGCGCCGACGTGCTCATGGTTATGCCGGGCGCGGCCAGGAGCAACGGAGCTTGGCGGGCCAACGGAAGCTCACGGACATTGACCGAGGCCGATGCCGAGGCGATCGCGCGGGAGGGGCTCGGCGTCGCGGCGGCGGCTCCACTCCTGCGGGGGACAGTGCAACTGGTCTACGGAAACCGCAATCAGGCCACCACCTTACGCGGGGTGACGCCCGCATGGTTCGAAGCGCGTCCATGGCCGGTGACGATGGGACGACCGCTTGCCGACGACGACGTGCGCCGGTCCGCCAAGGTCGCGCTCCTTGGGCATGGCATCGCCAAAGTACTGTTCGGGGAGGAGGATCCCTCTGGCCGGACAATTCGCATCGACCGTGTCCCATTCACCGTGCTCGGCGTGCTGGAGGAGAAGGGGCACAGCCTCGGTGGTGATGATCTCGACGATCAGGTGATGATTCCGCTTTCGACCGCGCGCAAGCGCATCCTTGGTTTTTTCGCGGGCCATCCGGCGGCGGTCGGCGGCGTGACGTTGCGGGTGATGGACGGGGCGGATATGGCGCGCACAAACGAAGTGGGCGTGACCTCCTACACGAACGTCACCGGTTGGTCGCCGACAGCCCGGATGACTTCATCCTGCGGGATCTCGCGGCGGTGCAACGCAGTCGCGTTCGGCTTGGCTCATGATGCTGATGCTTGCCGGGGCTGTGGCGGTCTCGCTTCTTGTAGGCGGTATTGGAATCATGAATCTCATGCTGGTTTCCGTGAAGAGCGGCGACAGGAGATCGGGTTGCGCATGGCGATCGGTGCCCGCCGTCGCGAGATCGCTCTGCAATTCCTGATCGAGGCAGGCCTGCTTGCAATGCTCGGTTCCGGAGTCGGCGTGCTGCTGGCGTTGGCAGCAGCTGCCGCGCTAGGCGCCGGAGCGGCAATCCGGAATCCCGGGACTGGGATGGCCATCCTCGCCGCGGTGGTAACCGCTACGTTGGTTACCCTGATCTCCGCTCTCTACCCAGCGCGGAAAGCCGCGCGTTTGGACCCTGCCGATGCGCTGGCCCAAAGCTGAGGAAACTCATGCCCACGGCACGCCAGTCACCAAGGCCTGACATTTGGCTCGCACCTCGTGCCGAAAGAGAAATAGGCGCGAGCGCGACATCGGAGCTGGCCGGGGTATCGGAAGGCTTCTGAGGCATTGCGTCGAATTTGTCATATCCGCTACACGTCCGGTTACCGGCTGATCTCGGACATCGGTCGCGCTTACGCTCGCAAACAGCGCGCCGTGGGCTGTGTCGTGCCAAGGATTGCCGGGCGGATCAGTAACGAGAGAGAAGCCGCCCGCGCCGATCTCCACAACGAAGAACCCCCGAGAGGTGAGAGCCCTCACCCGGCGCGTTGCGCCGACCTCTCCCGTAGGCGGGAGAGGTTGCCGAGCCCGGGGCGCCTATCTCAACATATGTCCTCTTACGCGCCGGTCACGCGCCAGATCACGTTGCCGACGTCGTCGGCCATCAGCAGCGACTTGTCGGGACCGATCGCTACGCCGACGGGACGGCCGTAGGATTCCTTCTCGTCCGGCGCCAGGAAGCCCGACAGGATGTCGCGGGCAGGACCGGAGGGACGGCCGTTCTCGAACGGGATGAACACGACCTTGTAGCCGGACAGCTTGCTGCGATTCCACGAGCCGTGCTGGCCGATCACCATGCCATCTGGGAAACCCGGCAGCGTGCCGGATGGCATCCAGCACAGGCCGAGCGAAGCGGTGTGGCCGCCGAGCGCATAGTCCGGCGTGAGCGCCTTGGCGACCATCGCCGGATCCTGCGGCACGCGGTCGTCCACCGTCTTGCCCCAGTAGCAATAGGGCCAGCCGTAGAAGCCGCCGTCGCGCACCGAGGTGAGGTAATCCGGCGGCGTCTCGTCGCCGAGGCCGTCGCGTTCGTTGACGACGGTCCAGAGCACATTCGTGTTCGGCTCCCAGGCGAGGCCGACGGGATTGCGCAGGCCGCTGGCGAAGATGCGATGCGTGCCGGCCTCGAGATCGAGCTCGTAGACCGCGGCGCGGTCTTCCTCGACCTCCGTGCCCATCTCGGCGATGTTGCTGAGCGAGCCGACGCCGGCGTAGAGCTTCTTGCCGTCGGGGCTTGCCAGCAGGCTGCGCGTCCAGTGGCCGCTCGGCTTGAACGTCGTGAGCCTTTTGCCCGGCGCGGTGATGCGGTCGGCATTGGCGACGTAGGGAAACGCCATCACGCCGTCGGTGTTGCCGACATAGAAGGTGTCGCCGACCAGTGCCATGCCGAACGGCTGGCTGAGATTCTCCATGAAGGCGCCGCGCACTTCGGCAATGCCGTCACCGTCCTTGTCGCGCAGCAGCGTGATGCGGTTGGCGGAAACGCCGAGCGCCGCGGCACGCCGCATCGTCGCCTGCATCGCGTAGTGAAACACGCTCCTCGGCGGCCCCGCGATCTGTGTCGCTTCCGCAATCAGCACGTCGCCATTGGGCAGAACCTCGATCCAGCGCGGATGGTCGAGACCGGTCGCGAACGCATTGACCTTGAGCCCGGGCGCGGCCGTCGGCTTCTGCCCCTCGCTCCAGCCTCTGGCCGTCGGCATCTTCAAGGTCGGCAGCGCCCCTTGTGGCTTCGCCTCGGGGATCGCCGGCGCCTCGCCCCAGGCCGGCGCGGGCTCGGTGCCCGACAGCTTGCGCCATTGCAGCGCGATGCCGCCGACGAATGCGACGAACTGCGCAAAGATGCTGGAAAAGGTCATCAAAATCCCCTGTCGAACGTGCGGCACTGTCCAACGACGGATCGCTCCAAGATTCGCCCAAAGCCCCGCGCGGGCCCAAGCCTGATCGTCGATCTCTCCAGATCCACGATGAGATATCGTCGTGCCTTTATTGCGTGCGCATCCAACTGGGAACACGCGAAAAGGTCAACATGCGCCATCCGAATCGGGCCGCTTATGGCGTACGCAGATGGCAGCACGCCGAATTTGCATGGCGCGGATGAGGCGGTTCTGCATAGGGGACGCGCGGATCAGCGGCCGATCTGCCGCTCCAGCCGCCGCACCGCGCGAAACTCGTCGAGGTGATGGATGTTGGGCGCGAGCGCCGCTTCCCTGGACAGCAGGTGATAGACGCGCGCTACCGTGCGCTGCTTCTGCTTCGTCCGCCCACGCGGCAGCGCCCGCGCCTTGCGGACGGCCGCGACCGCGTGCTCGCGAAAATAATCGTAGGCGTCAGACATGGTTCAACGCTCTGCGGCTATTGCAAATGTCGAGAGGCGTAACCGGCCCGGGGAGCGGTGGTTCCTTGGCTGAATGTTCCGAGCCGCGCCCATCTCCCACCGTCATCCTTGTATGGGGAGTGAGTTGTCAAGAGGGCGTCGTTTGATGGCGGCGGTCTTGGGCGCCGCGGCGAGGAGCGGTCAAGGCTGGCCGTAGGCCACCGCCGGAGACGGCGCGGCAGCGGCCTTGAGCGCGACGAGCTCGGCGCCACAATGGCGTCCCTGCAACGCACGCGATGACGATAACAGGTGTGACGTGATGCGAGGCCTGGGCCGTGAATGA
>NZ_JADPKQ010000108.1:0-7807 GCF_023074015.1 Bradyrhizobium sp. 142 | reverse complement strand
GACGCGAGTGGTCAACAATTTGCATCGGCGTGCCAAGGCATTCGGCTTTGTTCTCCAGCCCTTGGAGCCGAAAGTAGTTGCTGCCGTTTCTTAGGAATCGTTCTCCAGCGTCAGCTCTCCGATCTTGGCATGCAGCGACTTCACATCGACTGCAGGGGCGGCCGGCGGCCCGCCCCCTGGTCCGAAAATCCCGGAAGCATTGCCCTCAAGCTGCGATTTCCACGCCGTAATCTGATTGGGGTGAACGTCGAAATGCTCGGCCAGTTGGGCTACCGTCCGGTCGCCCTTGATGGTTGCCAGCGCCACCTTCGCCTTGAAGGCCGGTGAGTGATTCCGGCGTGCTCGTCTGCTCATCGTCTCTCCTGATTCGCGGGCCAATCTTGCCCGCCGTCAGGCAGAAACTCCACTTATCGTCCTGTTCAGATTTCCGGAGCCGGCTCTACCTTCAGCCGGACGGGAGATCCGTCGAGCGGGGACTTCGGCGACGCCAAGGTAATCCGGAAGTTCGGCGAGGTGCCGGACGATCTCAGCGCGCTGTAAGGCGACTTCGGCCCTCTTCGCGGAGCTCAGCGCTCCAGCCGAGACACCTGTTGACGGTTCAACCGATCCAGGGCGTGGACCAATTCGTCGCCGTCGAGCACGGCCCGCAGCCGTCGCAAGGTCTCTACGGGATCCAGAGAGCCCATCTGGTCCTCGCTGAGAACCCGTCGAGCGTCCACGACCGCGCGAAACAAGGCATCATGGTCCGGGCTGTTCATGTTCTGGCTCCAACGCAAACCAATTCGGCAGAAGGCCGCGACGTTCCTAGCGTCCTCGCGATGAGCTTCGAATTTGAAGAGGCGGTCGGGAAAAGCCGGAAACATTGGCCAGGAGGAGGAGTTGGCCCCCGATACGGACCAGCTTTGCTGGAGGCTTGTCGATGGCGGAAGACCCCACCCTGAGGCGGGCAGTCGACACGGCGTGGACGCTGTATCTGAGCATGCACGATGACGTCGATCCAGCGGACGGACGCCGATGTTTGCTCGAGCGGCACCCGCAGCGGAGTCGGGAAACGCGCGAGATCGACACCGACGAGCTCACATACACCGGGATAAACTATCTCGAGCGGCTTCCGCCCGACGATGATTGATGAGGCTCGATTTGAGAAAGGCGATTGAATTCATCGGACGCGTGGCTGGTGGGAGTTCGAGACCGGACTGGACCCTGGAAGTCATTTCCTGCCTCCTCGCCGGCGGGTGCGTGGTGGCTCTACAATTTGCACTCGGACCCTAGGCATTCAAATCTAGATGGGACGGGCGTCGGACACCCTTTCGCGCCGCACGAAGCCCGGCTCAATCGGCGTGCGGACCGTCGTTTTTCGCCTTCGCGCGGTTGGCAATCGAGGAGGAACGAGCATCCGTCGCCCTCCATTATCTTGCATCTGTTGATCTTGCATCTGTTGATCTTGCATCTGTTGCCAAAAGGAGGAGACGATGGAAACGGAAAGGCGCGAAACAGGAACGCTGATCGGCAGCGATAAGGTCGAGGGCACCGCAGTGTACGGCGCCGACGACCAGAAGATCGGCTCGATCGAACGCGTGATGATCGACAAAATCAGCGGCCAAGTGTCGTATGCGGTTCTTGGCTTCGGTGGCTTCCTGGGGATCGGCGACGATCACTACGCGCTGCCATGGCAATCCTTGAAGTACGATACGGGCCTTGGCGGATATCGGACGAATCTCAAACGCAGAACGGCTGCAGGGAGCGCCGAAGTACGGCAACGACAACGACTGGAATTGGGATGACCCCGGACGGGCGAGAGTCGTGAACGACTACTATTCCGGGTTCTAATCGATGCCAGGCGACGGATGGCCGAGGTCCCGTGTCCACGGCGACGGCTCGTCCCGGGCAAACTGATGCACGCCTAGGCGCCGTTCCGAGGCCGCGACTACTACGCGGCGCAACCGCCAGAGATCGTGGAGGCGGCGGATTGATCGTGTGCAGCACTTACGACGATTCTAAAGGAACAACAGCGCTCTCGGTCGAGTAGAGTCTCGAGTGAGGACAGTCTTTTGAACGAAGCGCTCAAGATTCTGATTGCGGAGGACGACCTCCTGGTGCGGGAGATGCTCGAGGACGCACTGAGCGAAGGCGGCTTTCTCCCGGAAATCCTTTCCTCGGCTGAGGACGCGATCACACTTCTCCATGGCGAGGTCGCCAGTTTCCGGGCGCTGGTGGCCGACGTGAACGTCAGGGGTGCCATGCCCCGGGTAGGACCTCGCGCGCATCGCCAGAGAGCGCGACCCGGCCTTTCCCGTCGTGTACATGACCGGGACGGCCGCGGAGGACTGGGCCAGGTTCGGCGTGCCCAACAGCATCCTTCTCACGAAGCCGTTCGCACCGGCTCAGCTCGTCACCGCGGTTTCCCAGCTTCTCAACGCCGGCGGCCCGTCGCCCTAGCTGGTTCGGACGGATGGGAACGTTCCGCCACGACGGCTGTTGCCCGACCGGGCAGGCGTGGGGCACCAGCCGAGCCAATTGATGACGACCGCAGCCAAGATTGGAAGGCACGTTGCAGCCGCCGAGCGGGAACGGTCGGCTCCGCCGGACAAGTGGACCGTCATCTCGGCGGTGGCTCTCCTGATGACAGCGGCCCTGACTGCCGTACTGCTCCCGGAAGAACGCCGCCATATCGACACCGCCGGCAGAAGAAACCCATTGCGAAACGGGTCCCGCGACAAGGCTGCTCCCGAGGCGGTAGGCGAAAACGACCGCGGCCGGCAGGCGAGCTCGCCCTCCGAGATCCCGGCGCGCGGATGGAAGGACATTCTGCTGCGGGTCTACTCCAACATTTCCGAGCACCGCGTCCTGGCGCTGGCCGCGGGCATGACCTACTACAGCCTGCTGGCGATCTTTCCCGCGCTTGCGGCCCTGGTCGCGATCTACGGCATGTTCTCCGATCCGACAGCGATTGCCAGACATCTGGACCAGCTCTCCGGAGTCCTGCCCGGCGGCGCGGTGGACGTCGCCCGGGACCAGCTCACGCGGGTCGCCTCGAAGGGCGGCGGGACGCTAGGGGCGACCTTCGTCATCGGTCTCGGGATTTCCCTTTGGAGCGCCAACGCCGCGATGAAGTCGCTGTTCGATACCCTGAACATTGTCTACGGCGAGCGGGAGAAGCGAGGATTTCTGACGCTGAACGCGGTCTCGCTGTCCTTTACGCTCGCCGGGATCGTGTTCGTGCTGGCGGCGCTGGGCGCCGTCGTGGTCATTCCGGTCGCGCTCAACTTCATCGGGCTGTCGAATTTCGCCGACCTGATGCTGCGCATCGCCCGGTGGCCCGCGATGTTCGTCGCGGTCGCGCTGGCGCTGGCGCTGATCTACCGCTACGGGCCGAGCCGCGAAGCACCCCGCTGGCGCTGGATCACCTGGGGCAGCGCCGTGGCCGCGGTGCTCTGGCTCGCGGCCTCCGTGCTGTTCTCCTGGTATGCGGCCAGTTTCGGCAAGTTCAACGAGACCTATGGCTCGCTCGGCGCGGTGATCGGCTTCATGACCTGGCTCTGGATCTCGGCCATCGTGATCCTGCTCGGAGCCGAGCTGGACGCCGAGATGGAACATCAGACCGCGCGCGATACGACGACCGGCTCGCCGAAGCCGATGGGGACGCGCGGCGCCAGAATGGCCGATACAGTCGGCCCAGCGCGCAGCTAAGGCGTCTCTGGTCGCAGCGCGCTCTTCACCGCCGCGCCGTCACTCGCGGAACATCCTGACCGGCTCGCCGCGCGAGCTGACCGACGTCTTGCGCGATGGCCGGCGACGTCGGCGATACCGAGAGCACCCGGGTGCCATCCACGACGGCGGCTGCCGATAATACGACGAGCAGCAGCAGCGCCGCGCCGATCAGCGCGATCTTGCTACGGAACGATTGCGCCGGAAAGGCGTTTCTACGGCTGTTTGCCTCGGAGCTCGCATGACCATCAATTTCGAGACCCTCAAGGCCTCGCTGGTGCTGTGCGGCCTGAACGCCATCTACGCGGCCGTCCTGCTGATCGTCGGCTGGTACCTGTCGGGTCTGGCGCAGCGGTTCGTCAGCCGGCTGCTGACCGGTCACCCATCGCATCGACGCACTCGTCACCGTGTTCGCGGCGAGCTTCGCGCGCTACGCCGTGCTCGTCGTGGTCGGGATCGCGGTGCTGCAGCTATTCGGAATCCAGACGGCGAGCCTCGTCGCCGTTCTCGGCGCCACGTCGCTCGCGATCGGCTTGGCGCTGCAGGGGTGTCCTGTCAACCCCGCTGATATCGCACGCCTTTTTTTGGTTGCGTCCTGCGCGATCTACGGTCTGAACTACGGTGCCTCGCAGCACCGCTTCTCTACGGTAGTTCGCGCTCCCGCAGTACGCCGGCCTCTCCCGGCACCCTGCTCTCCTCCGCCAAGCCCAGGCAAAGCTGTTCGAACCGTTTGAGCTCGTCGATGATGTGCTGATCCCGGCCCATGCAGTCGATCAGAGTCCAAGCTCACAGCCATCGTCAAGCTGGTGCGGCAGCGCGCTGCCGGTTGCCGCCAACGTCGAAGAGCTCGCGCAACCCTGTGGGAATCGGGAATAAACAGTTTCCGCGGTTCGCAGATTCACAGAGCCGTGGAAGCGTCTGCTTGTTCGGAGGAAGCACATGTCGTTCGACGAGTTTCTGAAATTGGCCGAGATCCTCAAGTGGCCAGCGGTTGCATACGTCGTGCCGCCGCCGGCGGTCGCTCCCTAGACTTCGCCGAGCCTGCGACTCTCGCGAGTGAGCAGCAACAGCTGAAGACGACTGAGCAAAGCCAATAGAGCAAACCCAGACAGCCGACGGCCCTCCTCCGCCTGCGTCCGCCGCGGTCCAGGCAATCGAACAATCCATCCTTTCAGCAATCACCTCTTCGAAGGCATCAGACGAGATCAAGCGAGCATGGTTGATCCGCGGAATAGCTATTGCTCGTCTGGAACGAGCCCATGAAGCTACATATCGGGCTATCTTGGGATCTCAGATTACACTGTTGCTGCAGGCAAACGCGCCTACTCCCGTCGATATCGATGCCGCCAGAGTTATCTACGAGCTTGCAAAAGGTAGTTATCCCGGGATCTACAAAACGTTCGATTTTGAGAACTGGCTGCAGTGGCCTGCCAATACGGGTCTGACGCAGCTAGAAAAAGATACTTCCGGAAAAACGCTGGTTAAGGTTTCAGAGATCGGAAAGGATTTCCTCCACTATCTAGTGAACGCGGGACTCACGTTGCCGAAGTCAGGCTGACTTTTCCACACCCAAGGCCACGCAGTAGCGCGTCGCCGTTCCGAGCCCCTAGGAATGGATAATTTGCGCGGTGCTAGGACGCTGCTTTGATCGCAGCATGCCTCGTCCAGTTAAGCGCCTCACGCCTACACATCCCGACGGACGCCCCGTGAAGATCACGCAGGGCAAGATGCGAGCGGAGGGCGTCCGCGGGCTGATCCTCTTCTGCCAGGATTACCGGTCCTGCCACAACATCAAGCTCGAGGCGGCCCCCGTTGCGATGTCGACAATTTGTTTTCGTGCCCCGCCTTTGCGTACTCGTGCTCAGCAATCCACTTAACTGCGTCGCTCTCCGTAGTAAAACCCTTGATTACTTCCGTTTCGCCATCGGGCCACAGAATATCAACCCCCCAGCCAAGCCCAGGATTTTTCCGCGCTCCGAACGTTGGTCGCTGTTCTAACACCTTTCAAGTATGCGCCCATGTCACCCAGATTCAAGCCAGTTGTCCTGCCACAATTAAACTGACCCACTACCAGCCGGCCCTGGTCGATCAATGGCCCGACGACGTGCGGCTAACGGCGCCGGCGGACTTTAACGGCTCTCCTGACTGATCCTCTCCACCTTCGGTGCGCCGTGACAATCCTTCTTTGCTCAACTTCGAGCATGCCGTTGCGAAGGGCTTCGAGCTGGGAAAGTTCAGAAAGAAGCCGGCGGCTGGGTGATCGCTTCGCAGGCCCGGCAGACCAGCTTCTCGCGCACGTGCTGGATCACCTTCCACTGGCGCGGGATGAGCTCCAGCGTCTCGGTCACATCCTCGCCGAGCTTGCGCAATCGGTTGTCGCCGCACCATGTGCAGGTCGCAGGCACCGGATATCACTGTCCATAAGAACAGTTCTCAAAAACACGCCTCACTCCGCAAGGCGGCCTTCAGTGGGCTTCAGCGGACGGATCCTCCGAAGCTAAGAATTCTAAAGAAGCTTCCGAACTATGGAAGGAGGACTGGCTCCGCGCCGACTTGATTGCACTCACATCGAACCGCGTTCCGCTGTGCACTTCGACGGCCAAGTTAAAAGTGGGCCGACGAAATCGAGACCTAGGTGTGCCGGGACGCTGATCTACAAGGTTAGACTGGAGATTTGGTGCTCGCCTATTTGGTCGAGCTGGACCAGGCCGGCCGCGCTGCCCCCTCCGATCTGCGTTAAAAATCCATCCTCTTCAGGGGGCACCTCGGCACGCTTCTTGCCAATTAGAGCTCCCGTGCATGGAGGCGTGCACCGATGGCACAACGTGTGAACTCCAAGCAAGTGTCTTGAGTGGACCGGCGCTCGAACAAGCGATCATCTCCTCGCACAATACGGCGATCAACGGCGCAACTCCAATTCCTCCAGAGATCAGGCAATAGCTAACGGGGTATGCAAGCGAGGACTCGATGAATCGGGTGCGGTACAAGATCGGCGACAACGGTTTTGCCGATCTCGCGCATCTTTTAGAGCAAGGAGGTGCTGCAGCGGCCGTTACCTTAATTGATGTCGTGGTTTTCCGTGGTCCCAGTGAGGCTGCTGATCCGTCCATCTGGGCTCACGAGTTGACGCACGTTGATCAATATGCGGCATGGGGTGTTCACAGCTTTGCTGTGCAATACACTCGCAATTGGCACGGTGTTGAAGATCCTGCTTATTCAAAAGGCGATGGGTATCAGGCTTGGGCAGCGAACAACTACAATTCCGGAACGGTAGGTCATGGCCCCGCCTCGCAGGGCCCGATGCCATACTGTGCCACGTCTGCCGGCTCGTTTGGCCCTGACCCGGCTCTTAATGCGCCTGCCGGCACGCCGTGCTGGCACACCTTTCCCAATGGTCAGGTTGTAAACGGACAGGTTGTTTGGGGATAAGCTGTCGCCGGCTTGGATTCTTGCATGCGCTAGGGGGCGCTAAGCGCCTCCTTTGTGTCTTTCCGGCGCTACTCCGGAGAGCGAGTACGACGTCGGGGAATGACGCCCGAGCATCGCCTCGAAAAAACGGCCCCGGCCGTGGGGTTTCTGGGGATCTGAGGCCGGGGCCGCTGGAGGTGCTTGCCGGATTCGCCAAGCATCCCGACGGTAGGGAAATTGGGCAGTCAGTTCTGTTCGCTTTTAGACATTGCGTCCACGGTTCCGCCACCGGCAAATGAGCCGCTGGTGTTGATGTACCGCGAACCTGACGCAGGTCTTCAACAGGCGGGCCCGGAGTGCCTAGGAGTCCGGGCCAGGAGCCGATCGATGGCTCGTTTGAAGAGGTCGGCGGGTCCTGGCTAGATGCACGGGGCGCAAGCGTTTCCAGCCTAGTACCCGGAATCATAGGTGAGTGATACGGCGGCCTTTGAACCGGCGTTGACGGACCTTTTTCTTGGTCCAGACGAAGGGTTGAGCTTTGTCATTATATGCGTTGATGTAGGCATCGATGTGCTCCTGGAGCTGTTTGAGACTTGTGAAGGAAGCACCGCTGAGCGACTGCCCTTGCAAGATCGAGAACCATACCTCGACCTGATTGAGCCAGGACGCGCTTGTCGGGGTGAAATGAAAT
>NZ_JADPKQ010000315.1:0-7830 GCF_023074015.1 Bradyrhizobium sp. 142 | reverse complement strand
TGCACACCTGATCCCGGCTAACCCCGGTCTTGAACATGCGATTCGCCATGCCGAATCGTACACTGCTTCGAGCTAACGGCCAGATTCTTGCCCAGTCTCTGCGCTCCATCCGGGCTACGAAGTCGGGGCGCTTAATTTGCCGCGCCCTCAACTTGCGATCAGGTCTTGTTGCGCATCTTGCTCAAGAGATAGTTGTCGTAGAAGTTTTCAGCGATCTGCATGTAGAACAGCAACTCCTTCATATAGGCGTCGTGGCTGTCCTTGGTCCGCTTGAACAGGTCGCTCTTGGCGGCGAGCTCGTTGAGATGGTCCTGGGTCGCCGTGTAGCAGGCCTCCAGCACCGGCTGCGGGAACGCCTTCAGCTCCGCGCCATTGGCGATCAGCCGCTTCAAGGCCGCTGGATTGACGCTGTCGTATTTCTCCAGCATCCAGGCGCCAGCCGCCGAGCCGGCCTGGTTGAGGATCGCCTGGTACTGCTTCGGCAGCGACGCCCATTTCTCGTCATTGACGATCATGTGCAGCATGGCGCCGCCTTCCCACCAGCCGGGGAAGTAGTAGTATTTTGCGACTTTCTGGAAGCCGAGCTTTTCGTCGTCATAGGGACCGACGAATTCGGCGGCGTCAATCGTCCCCCTCTCGAGCGCGGGATACACGTCGCCGCCCGCGATCTGCTGCGGCACCACGCCGAGGCGCGCCAGCACATGGCCGCCCATGCCGGCGATGCGGAATTTGAGGCCCTTGAGATCGTCGACCGTCTTGATCTCCTTGCGGAACCAGCCGCCCATCTGGGTGCCGGAGTTGCCGCAGAGGATGGCGTGTGCCTTAAACGGCTTCAGCGCCTCGTTTGTAAGCTCGGCACCGCCGCCGAAGTGCCACCAGGATTCCTGATGGCGATGGTTCATGCCGAAGGGTGCGCCGGTGGCATAGGCCAGCGCCGGCTCCTTGCCGATGTAGAAATAGAGCGGCGTCTGCGCCATCTCCACCGAGGCGGTGCTGACGGCATCGAGCGCCTGCAGGCCGGGGACGATCTCGCCGGCGCCAAAGGTCTGGATCTGGAATTTGTTGTCGGTGGCCTCCGCCACGTATTTCGCAAACGTCTGCGCCGTGCCGTAGATGGTGTCGAGCGACTTCGGAAAGCTCGAGGTCAGGCGCCACTTGAACTCAGGCATGCCTTGCGCGATCGCAGGAGCCGCAACCAGCGTCGTCGCACCGGCGACCGCGCCACCCTTGAGGAATGTACGGCGTTTCATGATGGGCTACTCCCTAACGCAAGTTTCAATGTAACGGCATGAGCCACGGTCTTCGCGGACCGTGTGCCTGTTCCTGTAGCGGAGTTCAAGCTGTGAGCGGTAGCCCGGATGGAGCGCAGCGCAGTCCGGGAATCCTTCCAAATGTGCGACTGTCCCGGATTACGCTACGCTCCGTCCGGGCTACGCCGCCGCGCCGCTCTCAGAGCAGCTTCGCGCTGACGAACAGCGCGCGCACGGCATTGGTCGCCTGCACCGCGAGCATGGCGTTGCCGGCAGCGCCTTCCAGCGCGGCGACCGCGTCCTCGTGCAGCGAGCGAAATTCCATCCACTCGACCGATTTGAAGTTGGTCAGGAACTGATAGGCTTGGCCGACAGTCGCGATCGGCAGCGTGTCACCGTTCAGCTTGATGCTGAACGTCGTACGCAGCGGGGTGTCGGAACTTGAAGGATCGCTCATACGCTTCTTCTGGACGATGACGGCTTAACGAAGGGGAAACTGCAGCCCCACCGCAGCAGACAGATTTCAGGAGTTGGTGCTGGCGCGCTGCGAGGCGGTCGCCGGCCCGCTCAGGCTCGGCACAACGACCAGGCGGTTGAACTCGCCGTTGTCGTAGGCTTTGAGGAAGCGCTCGTAGTCCTTGATCGAGACGCAGCCGTTGGAGTCGCCGCGCGGCCCGAGCATGTAGCTGTGGGTGAGAAGGCCGACACGGCCGAGCGCGCTGGTGCCCTCGGCGGGAGTCATGCGCAGCGCCCGAATGCCGTGAAACGGTTTTTCGCGCGGCTTCAGGTCGTAGGTTGCCGGCGGGGTCGCGCCCACCATGCGCTGGTCGACATGGTCAGGATCGTCCATCAGCGGGCCCATGCCCGAATGGGCTTCCAGCGCGACGCCGTTCGGCAGGTAAACCGCCTTGGCCGAGATGTCATAGACCGCGGTCTGCGAATCATAGCCGAGGGCGCCGAGGTCGGGCCCCTTGCGGAACAGGCCGCTGTCGGGCGTCAGCGAGGCCAGCTTGATCTTGTCGCTGAACTTCTCGAGGAAGTTGCGATTGTCGACCCTCGGGTTGGTGTCGGCGAAGGATTGGCTGGAGGCAATCTGGGACGCGAGATCAGCCTGGACCGGGCGCGAGCGCGGCATCGGGACGGCATCGGCCCGCTGCGACGGCCTGGCTTCGTCGGCTGTGGGCCTGCCGTCATCCGTCAGGGTCGAGCGCCAGTCGTCGCCCTGGAGTTTTTGGGCGAGCATCGCCTTGGCGTCACGGAGCTTGAGCTGAACCGCATTCAGGGCGGAGCGTTCGATCGCGCGCAGGCCGGTGTCACGGGCGGGCTGGCCACCCGACAGCGATGTAAAACGCTCGTCAAACGACATGTTATTGACCGGCGTCTTGGCCGGCGGCAGCGCGGCGGAGACCAGCGGGGTCGAATCGCCCATGTCGGCGACCCAGGCGGCGGCACCGAGCGACAGCGCAATGGCGCCCAGAGACAGCAAAACTGTCTCGGCCCGCCCGATACGGCGGCGCGACAACAGCCCTCCGGCTCTTGCGGTGTCGGAAACCATCAGA
Source organism: Bradyrhizobium sp. 142 (assembly GCF_023074015.1). Taxonomy (NCBI): domain Bacteria; kingdom Pseudomonadati; phylum Pseudomonadota; class Alphaproteobacteria; order Hyphomicrobiales; family Nitrobacteraceae; genus Bradyrhizobium; species Bradyrhizobium sp. 142. The sequence goes on along the minus strand of NZ_JADPKQ010000315.1, from coordinate 5,021 downwards.
TCCCCAAATCGACCCCCGGGGAGACCCACCCCACCCGGAGACTCTATACCAGCTACCACATTGGGAGCCAAAAGTTAGGCATAATCGCGGCCGGCGGGGCGCCCCAAGGTATCCAATGACCGATCCCTTCAATCTAAATCGGTTCGTCCAGGCCCAGAACCCGATCTACTCCAGGGTGATCGGGGAGCTGTCCCGGGGCCGGAAGCAGAGCCACTGGATGTGGTTCATCTTCCCGCAGATTGCCGGCCTCGGCCTGAGCGCGATGTCGCAGCGCTACGCCATCGGCTCGCGTAAGGAGGCCGAGGCCTACCTCGCGCACCCCGTCCTGGGCGCCCGCCTCGTCGAGTGCACCGGGCTCGTGCTCGCCGTGCAGGGGCGGACCATCCACGCGATCCTCGGGGCGCCGGATGACGCCAAATTCCGCTCGTCGATGACGCTGTTCGGAGCCGTGTCCGACCAGCCGATCTTCAGCCAGGCGCTCGAAAGATATTTTTCAGGCGAGCGCGACGGCGCCACGCTGGAGATGCTGTCGAAGCTCGATCGGCTGGCGTAGCGCGTGTGATCAGCAGCCTCTCTCAGCGGCCCTGGAAGACGGCAGCCCGCCGCTCGATGAAGGACTGAATGCCCTCCTTCGCGTCCGCACTGCCGAGCACGCGATCACGGATCGTCGGGATGTAGGCGATTGCCGCCGCCTCGCCGCCTTCGATGTACTTCGCGGCGGCTTCCTTGGTGACTTGGATGCCGAGCGGCGCGTTGCGCGCGATGATCGTAGCGAGCGCCATCGCCCTCGCGACCTGCTCTCCCGGCGGCACGACCTCCTGGACGAGGCCGATTGCGCGGGCGCGCTCGACTGAGAACTCGTCGCACAGGAACAGGTGGTACATCGCATCGCCCCAGCCGGCGCGCGAGAGAAAGCGGAAATGTGCACCGCCAAGCGGCGCGATGCCGCGCTTGGACTCCATCTGGCAGAAGCGCGAATCCGCGGCAGCCACCACGATGTCGCCGGCAAGCATCAGCTCGATGCCGATGGTAAACACGATGCCCTGCACGGCGGTGACGATGGGCTTGCGGCAGCGGTTGCTAAGCCCGAACGGATCGACATTGCCCTCCTTGATGTTGCGCTTCTCCGCTGTGGGGCCGAAGAACTTCGGCATATCGAGCCCGGCGGTGAAGTCGCTGCCCGCAGCGCAGATCACGCCGACGCGGTAAGCCTCGTTGTCATGCAGGACGGTCAGCGCATCGGACAATTGCTCCATCATCGCCGGCGTGAACGCGTTCTTCTTCGCAGTGTTGTCGATGACGATCTTCAAGACATGGCCGTGCACCTCGGTCTGGATCTGACCTTCGCTCATTCGTTTCTCTCCAAAAGATGTTGCTTGGTGTTGGCTGCAGATCAGGTCGGCTGCTGAACGGCCGCGCGGATCGCGGTGATCCGCTCCGGCGTGAACACGCCGGAGTCCAGGAGCTGGAGGATCGAGAGCACACCGCCGCGCGATCCCCAGCTTCCCTCGTCGATGATCTCGAAATTGACCCACCAGGTCGGCGCCGGCGCCTGCATGCCGCAGGCCTCCGCAAGCCGCGCCAGCACGTTGAGGATCACCTCCGCCCGCACCTCGGCAGGCCAGGCAGCGTTCATCACCGCGATATTGACGGTCATGATATCGCGCGGCGTGTCTTGGTCGGACAGGAGCCGGCCGCCGATCGCCATCCGGTCGGCTGGCAGGTCGTGGAAATGGACCTGGAAAGCCATTCGCGCCGCCGGCGCATGCTGACCGACTTCCGGCACCAGCACGGCGTCGGTCAGGCTTTCCGCAAGGCGGCGGCGCTGCATCAGGCTGAGCCTGCCGGCGGGTGCCGTCACGGTGATGATGGTCAAGGTGCTCTCCCCACGATTATGACAGTTGTCATATTCCAGTAATCCTTGCCTATGTCAATCGTCATAGTTTAATAGAGCCAACCGCGGGACTTCCGATGACCACCACCACACGCGACAAGATGATTGCCGGTGCTGCCGACCTGATGAGCCGGCGCGGCGTGAACGCCACCAGCATGCGCGATGTCGTCCGCCATACGGCGACGCCGCGCGGCTCGATCAGCCACCACTTCCCAGACGGCAAGCGGCAATTGATCGCCGAAGCCGTGACCTTTGCCGGCAAGCAGGTGTCGATTCCCCTGGAGAAAGCCATGAACGAACGCGGCGTGATCGGCGGCTTGAGGGCTTTCGTCGCATCATGGCGCCGACAGCTCGAAGCGACCGGCTTCGAGGCGGGCTGCCCGGTGCTCGCCGTCGCCGTCGACCGCTGTGTTGGCGAGGCCTCCGACAGGGACGACGAGACGGCGCAGCAGCATCTGCTCGACCTTGCCGACGGCGTGTTCGCCGACTGGCGTCAGATCATGCGCACGGCCTTGCTGCGTGAAGGCCTGGCTGCGGAACGCTCCGAGCGGCTTGCAACGCTCGTGGTCGCCTCGATCGAAGGCACCGTCGCGATGTGCCGCGCGAGCCGCAGCACGGACGCGCTCGATCAGGTTCAAGAGGAGCTGGAGACTGTCCTGTCCACCGCCCTCGCCCGCACTGCCGGATAGATGGAGACGTACCGATGGATTCTTCCCGACAACGCGAACTTGCTCGTCATCTCGCCGATTTGCGCCGCGAGGGCCTGCAACAAAGCGGCCTCGAGGAACGGCTTGTGCCACCGGATGCCGACACGGCGTACCGCATCGCGCAGATGGTAGAAGAGGCATTGGGCTGGGATGTCGTCGGATGGAAAATCGCCGGCATGAAGCCCGGGCTCCAGCGCCAGCTTCGCATCTCCTCGCCGATCTACGGGCGGGTGTTCGCGCCCCTGATCCAGGCCTCACCGGCAAGCGTCGAGCACGCCAGGCAATGCAGCCCGATTCCGGAAGTCGAGTACCAGGCACGCCTCGGCGCCGACCTGCCGCCGCGCGCGAAGCTCTACACGGTGGAAGAGGTCGGCGATGCCGTCGCTTCGCTGCATCCCGGCATCGAGCTTGCCGAATGCCGCTTCATTCACGACGCGGCCTTTCCGCCGATGCCCGCGATCATGGCCGACGGCTCCGGATCGGGGACGATCGTGCTTGGAGAGCCCATTGCCGATTGGCGCAGCCGCGACATTGCCAATCAGGATGTCGTTCTCAATTGCAACGGCGCCTCGAGACGCCGCGGCAGCGCTGCGGAGGCGATCGATCATCCGCTGGTGCCGCTCGCCTGGCTCGCCAACGAGCTGTCGCGAACCGGCATCGGCCTCAAGGCGGGACAAACAATCAGCACGGGCACGCTGACGGGCATGTTACGGCCGAAGCCTGGCGAGACTTACGTTGCCGATTTCGGTCCGCTGGGAACTGTGAGCGCGACCTACGCCTAACGACGCGGCAATGGCCGCCACCAGCGTAAAGCCGAGATTAACATCGCCTGCCTATTGTCCGTGCAAAATAATTCTCCCCGCGCCAATTGCCGGACAGATCATGAAAATCGGTACGCTCCTGACCGCCGCCATCGTCTCGCTCTCGACCGTGGGCGGCGGCCTCGCCGTCTACGTCGCCGTGACGAAATACCAGACGATGGAGCGCATCACCGAAGCACAGGGGCGGCTGGCGATCGTTCGTGCCGTCAGCGACATCCCGCGCTATCTCAATCCCGAGCGCGGCTTTTCCACCAATATCCTCTATGGCCCTGCCACCGTCGACCCGGCGCTGCTTGCCGAGCAGGACAAGCTACGCAAGCAGACCGATGCCGCCCGCGACAGGATGAACGCACTGCGCAAGGACCTGCCCAGCCCGTTCGACGACGGCAACACCACCGGCAGCAACATCGACGCCATCAATTCAAAATTCACGGCGCTGCGCGATGCCATCGACAAGGCGATGGCCGGGCCGCCGGAGGCGCGCAAGGACGCGGCCAAGAAGATCGTCGCCGATAATGCCGTGCTCAACGGCGGCGTGACCGCGCTGCTCAACGAGCAGGTCCGCCGCATGGCCATCCTCAACGGCGATGCGTACCGGCAGGCCAGCTACGCCAACATCGCCATGACATTGCGCGACGTGGGCGGCTTCAATTCCAGCCTGCACAAGAATCTGGTCGGGGGCAATAAACCGGCGACCGACTGTCAGTAGCGCGTGATCTGTCGCCTGTTTGTAGCTCGTGAAGTGTCGTGTTTTTGGTGCCCCGGAACAAAGGGGGCACGATGGGCACGGCATCCATTCACGAGGGTGTACGACGGATGCGGTTTTCGAGTTTATTGGATCGGACGGAGGCGAAAGAGCTGACGCAGGCTGCGGCCTCCGAGCTTCTCGGGATCAACGTGCGGACATTTCAACGTTGGGCGGAACGCTTTGAAGCGGAGGGCGACGACGGGCTGGTCGACCTGCGTATGGGCCGACGATCGCCGCGACGGGCGCCGGAGGAAGAGCTGGAGCGGATGCTCGGGCTGTTTCGTGACAAGTACGCGGACTTCACGGTGAAGCACTTCCATGAACAGCTGCAGAAGCGGCATGGCTATGTGCTTGGCTACACGGTGACGAAGCTGGCCTTGCACGCGGCGGGCCTGGTGCGGAAGGCGCCGAAGCGTTCGGCGCACCGCAAGAAGCGTCCACGGCGGCCGCTTCCGGGGATGCTGCTGCACCAGGACGGATCGCGCCACCCCTGGATCGAAGGTCTGCCGGCGATGGACCTGATCGTCACGATGGACGATGCGACGAGCGAGATCTACTCGATGCTGCTGGTCGAGGAAGAAGGGACGGCGTCGACGTTCCAGGCCCTGGGCGAGGTGATCGGCGAGCATGGCCTGTTCTGCGCGCTCTACACCGATCGCGGCAGCCATTACTTCTACACCCCGAAGGCTGGCGAGAAGGTCTCGAAGACGCAACAAACCCAGGTGGGACGGGCCTTATCGCATCTCGGGATCGAGCATATCGCAGCGTATTCGCCGCAGGCGCGCGGGCGCTCCGAGCGAATGTTTGGCACGCTGCAGGGCCGGTTGCCGAAGGACCTGCGGCTCGCCGGG
>NZ_JADPKQ010000300.1:0-8088 GCF_023074015.1 Bradyrhizobium sp. 142 | reverse complement strand
ACCCCCACCCCCGGCCGCACCGGCATCGGCACGGTCACAAAACTCTTCGGGATGTTCACCGGCCGGTAATCCGGCATGCTCGCCATCCGCTTCACCACGCTCTCATGCACATGGGCGCCGTCGGGGATCACGCGCGGTTCGCAGTCGGGGATGTAGAAGCCGAGCAACACCTTTCGCTGCGGCCATTCCTTGTAGGTCGCGCGCTTCGGCACGAACTCCAGCAGCCGCCAGGCCGCATTCATCGAATCGTGCGGCTTGCCGCCCACATCCGGCGCGACATATTTGAACGGGCTGTTCTTGCGCTGCACGCCCCAGGCGAGCTGGTTCACCGTGCGCGGGTCGAACTTCAGCCCCGCTTTGTCCGCTTCCTCCAGCATCCAGATCAGCGGATATTTCGACACCGCGCTCTCGGTCTCCGCATAGCCGCCGCCGACGTCGCAATGCACGCCGGAGAACCACACCTGCAGAATGTCCTGCGGCCCCTTCTTGTCGTCGGGGACGAAGCGGTTGCTCCAGTATTCCTGCGGCGCCTCCCACGCCTTGAGGCGGAACATGCAGCGGCGTTCGTCGATCGAGATCGCCTGGCGAAAGATCTGCACGCTCGGATTTCGCAGCGTGAAGGCGAGCTCCTCGAAGCTCGGCAGATAGAACCGGTCGGCGCGCGGCACGATCACGCTCGCCACCGTGTCCCACACGCCGATGAAATGAATGGTCGGCCAGCGCGAGGAAGTGATGCGCGCGAACTGCGCGGCGAGATCGAACTTGTCCTTCGGCAGCGGCCCGTCCTCGTCGCTGCCGACGTCGGTGAGGTCGGCAACGTCGTTGCCGCGCCCCGATCCCGAATATTGCTTGTAGGCGACGAGGCCCGAGCCGGCGAGGTTGGTCTGCTCCGGCGAGATCAATCCGATCTTGTGGATCAGCCCCGCCAGCACCCGCACCGTGTAGGCGCCGCGCGAAAAGCCGAACAGGTAGATCTTGTCGCCGGGCGCGTAGTTCTCGACCAGGAAGCGATAGGCCGAGAGCACGTTGTCGTCGAGCCCGTAGCCGGTAGCGAGCCCCAGCACCAGGTTGATGTTGGCCTTGAAGCGGTGCCACGTCGACGGCTCCGTCACCGTGCCGACGCCGGGATCGTAAAACACCAGCTGCCGCGGCCGCGTCTTGTCGGTCTTGCGCAGGCAGCGATAGAGCTTCAGGACGTTGGAGATGTTCTCGGAGATCTCGTTGCCGGTGCCGTCGCAGCAGATAACGAGGTTCTTCGGCTCGGATATGTGCTCGTGCTCCACAGGTGGCCCCTCCGGGTGATGCTACCCCGGCGAGTATAGCGCAAATGCGCGGAGGGGAGGAGACGGTACGAGTTTGGAGTGCTGGCTGCAAAGTATAGCGGCGCTGGGCCGGAGCAGTTTATCCGCGGGCTCGCTGCACCTCTCCCGCTTGCGGGAGAGGTCGGCGCGTCCGGGCGATGCGAAGCATCGTCCCGCGCGCCGGGTGAGGGCTCTCGCCTCTTGGGGAATCCCGACGAGGAGGCACCCCCACCCCAGCCCTCCCCCGCAAGCGGGAGAGGGAGCGCACCTTCTGCGCCGTGAATACTATTCGCCTCTACCTACTTCTTCTTCGCCGGCCCGAAATCCGGCTGCCAGCCGGCTTCCTTCCGCGTCGGCGCGGCGGCGATCACCTTGGATTTGTCTTTTTTCGGCTTCTTGGTTTCGCGGTTGCTGCGTTGTTGTCCCTTGGCCATGACGTCCGTCTCCTGTGCTGATCTGAGTTCGCCCGGATCCGAGGTGCGATGATGCAAGCGAGCCTACGCCCGCGTCACGCCCATAGCGAGAGCTAAAAGGCGCGCGCGACAGTGCCGCGCCGCACCTTAAGTGCCGGTGCGCGTTGACATTAAGGCTGGCTATTGCCCGGCAAGGGGCGCATGGTCGCGGCCAGCTGGCGTCGGTTGGGGCCCCCCCCCTTTGTGAAAGGCAGGCGTGCATGTCCATCCGCTCGCGGCGAGAAACCATCACCTTCAAGCATCCATTCCACATCCGCGGCATCGCGCGCGAGTTGCCGGCGGGCGCCTATGAGGTCGTCACCGACGAGGAGACGATCGAGGGCCTGACCTTCTCGGCCTATCGCCGCATCGCCACCATGATCACGGTGCCGTCCGAAGGCCCGCGCGGCGCGGTGGAGATGCTGTCGATCGGCTCGGTCGACCTTGCCAATGCGCAGGCCGCCGATGCGAGCGCCGCCCCATGACTGACTACCCCGTCGATCTCGACAAGCACCGCGGCATGGCCGCGCAGAAGGCGACCGATCTGCGCCGCGCGCTGGCCGAGGTCGAGGCCAATGTCAGGGAGCTGCGCGAGCGCGAGGCCGATCTGGAAAACCGCATGATGTCGGTGCCCGCCATGTCCTGGCCCGAAGCCGCGGTGAAGGCGCGCCATCTGCTCAACCTCTATGCCGCGAGCCTCCCTACCGAAGACACCCGCCACCGCGCCCTGGTGGCCGCGCTGTTCGACGATTTCGCAAGGCTCGGCGCCGAAAGCTGAAGGCGAGCCCCGGCGGCGGTCTCGCTCCACCTCTCCCGCTTGCGGGAGGGGTCGGCGCGTCCGGACGATGCGAAGCATCGTCCCGCGCGCCGGGTGAGGGCTCTCTCCACATCGGGAATGTCTCGCCCGCGGAGACACCCCCACCCCAACCCTCCCCCGCAAGCGGGAGAGGGAGCGCACTTATCGCGAAGCAGGAGTACCCCCATGACCCTCACCAGCACCCGCTTCATCGGCCACGAACAGGACCGCGGCATCGTCCAGTTCTCGATGCAGGACGGACCTAAGGAGATCGCCTGCGCGATCTCGACCTCGGCCATGGACGACCTCGAGCGCGGCCCGCGCGCCAGGCCGAGCGAGCGCGAAGCCCAGTTCACCCGCCTGCGCGAGCGCATCGAAGCCTGCGTGGAACGGAAGTATCAGGCGACGGAGTTCGAGGGCACGCCGCCGGGGATCGTGCTGCGGAGCATTGATTTTCGGGGGTAGAGTAGGCGACGGTTCGCACCGCGAGCGTGCGCAAGCTTTGCGCATTTTCAATTGTATCCGCGGCGCCATTGCCGCATCAGCGTTCAAATTAACCACTTGTTAACTATGCGGTCGCCTAATGTGTTCGATTGGGGGATCACCATGTCGGCCCATGCGACGCGACCGAAGTTGATGCCTGTTTCGGCCGATCCGGCTATTGGTTTGGTTGCCAGGTTGACGGTTCGCGTTGCGGCTGTCCTACGGAGCAAAGCAATGTTCGGAAAGGACGACTTAGTGGACAATCTCAGTCGCGATCTCGATCGCGCGCGCGGACGACGCGATGCTCTTGCATCCGAAGCCGCGACCCTGACGGCTCAGATCGCCGAAATCGAAGCCCGCCTTTCGGAGGAGAAAAACAGGCGGGAGCGTGATCGCGCCTTGGGCGAAATCGAAGCGATCAAAACCCGAATCAAACAGGCCGGGAGCGCGTTTGCACCTGTTGTCGATGGTCTCTGCAAGGCGATCGAGCAGGCTGCGGCAGTTGTGCCCGAGGCTCGCGAGCTCAATAGTTTTCTAGTATCGGTGGCGACCGAAATCGACAGCGTCATCGATCCCCTGTTGCGCGAACTGGACCAACGCGCGGATGCGGTGCGAGTCGGTCACGCTGCACTCGACCTCCCGAGTTCAGCCAATGAGGGGTCCATCGTACCGCCCATCGAACCGCCAAAAGACAATAACGATCGCCTGCTTCGTTTTCCAGCATGGCTGTCTCGCGACAAGGAGGCGGAAAAGGAAGCAGCGGAGAACCCGCGCAGCACGGCAGCGTGAAGGATCGGCGCACTGCGCACCTCAGAAGGTCGGCCGCAGATCTGACGGTCGGAATTCGCCGATGAAATTCCCGTCGTCAACGCCAGCATGCCCAGGCATGCGACGAGCACGCGGACTCCTTGAGCATGATCCGGACCCGAAGGGCCACGTTAGCGCAAAGTGCGAAGCGGTTTCCCCTCGCGACAAACGCGGAACGCGTTTGCGCGGAGATCATGCTTGAACAGCAACCTAAAGCGCGATGACGATTCATCCCAATCTCATCGCGCTTAGAGTCGCGTAGCAGCGGTCCATTTCCGGCATTGGAGACAAGTAACCCTGGTTCGTCCGACCGCTCAGTTGGCCGCGCGGCGCAGGAAGGCTGGGATATCGAGAATGCCTTCGTCGGCCGCATTGCGCGCAGAGGAGCGGCCGTAAGGATCGTGCGGCTGGGGAGCCGCGTGGCGCGCATGTTCCAGATTCGGCCTTGCCGGTTGCCCCGCAGGGTGGTGGGCCTCCGGGCGAAGCGGCGGGCTCTCCACTTGCGGAAGCGGTGCACCGCGCTCGATGCGATCGGCGATGCGGCGGCTGTCGTTGCGCAGCCTGCCGGCGAGCTGCGTGAGTGGGCTTTCCGCCGGTTGCGTCTGCTGCGCCGGGTCAAGATTATCGATTCCGGTCGCCACCACTGAGACGCGGACGATACCTTCAAGGCTTTCATCAAACGACGCGCCGACGATGATGTTGGCGTCCGGGTCCGCCTCGTCGCGAATGCGGGTAGCAGCTTCGTCGACTTCGAACAGCATGAGATCCCGGCCGCCGGTGATGGAGATGATGAGGCCGCTGGCGCGCTTGATCGAGGGGTTCTCGATCAATGGATTGGAAATAGCGGCCACGGCGGCGGCGAGCACGCGTTTCTCGCCGGAAGCTTCGCCCCTTCCCATCATGGCCTTGCCCTTCTCACGCATCACGGCGAGAACGTCGGCAAAATCGAGATTGATCAGGCCTTCCTTGACGATGAGGTCGCTGATGCAGGCCACACCCGAATAAAGCACCTGATCGGCAAGGGCAAAGGCATCGGCGAATGTGGTCTTCTCGCTGGCCACCCGGAACAGGTTCTGGTTCGGGATGATCAACAGGGTGTCGACTGTCTTCAGCAACTCCTCGATGCCGGCTTCGGCAAAGCGCATGCGGCGCTGGCCCTCGAAGTAGAATGGCTTGGTGACCACGCCGATCGTGAGGATGCCGAGCTCGCGCGCAGTCCTGGCGATGATGGGTGCAGCCCCGGTGCCGGTACCGCCGCCCATGCCGGCAGTCACGAACACCATGTGCGCGCCGGTCAAGTGATCGCGGATCGTATCGATTGTCTCCTCGGCTGCGGCGCGTCCCAATTCGGGCTGGGAGCCGGCGCCAAGGCCTGCAGTCACCGTTGTGCCCAGCTGGATGAGGCGCGTCGCCTTCGACATGGCAAGCGCCTGCGCGTCGGTATTGGCGACGACGAAGTCCACCCCTTGCAGCCCGGCCGTGATCATGTTGTTGACCGCATTGCCGCCGGCGCCGCCGACCCCGAATACGACAATGCGCGCCTTCATCTCGCGAATATCGGTGATGCCAGTCATTCTTTCCTCGCGGTTGCTCCGGCAGGCCGGGATAGAGAAAGTATCGAATGCTACCTGCAAGCCGCGCGGTCTGCGCCCACGATGGCCGCGGCCAGATGTCCCAATCGAAGCGCGGCTTGTCCCGCGATCGCGCCGCCAGCCCGGCGACCGGTCCGCAGAGCTGCCACTTCGTCTTCCAGTCGTGCCGCCCACGCATTGGCTGCCATTGTCTCGGCAGCCGCCTGCAGCAGCTCGACGGCCAGGCGATCGGCGCGCTCGCGCTCGCGCTCCAAATCTGCCCTGTAGCCGGTTGCTACTGCTTCGAGCCGCGCGACCTCCGCCTTGAATGCCTCGATCTTTGATGCCTCGATCTTTGCCATGGAGGCGGCGATGTGGTCTGCCTGGCGGCCACGTCGTGGGCGGGGCATGTACCGGAGTTCGGAGAAATCAACGCTCACCAGGGCTTTGCCATCATCCGAACGCGAGCACGGCAAACGGCGTCGTCTGGCAAGCGAACGAGCGGCCTCGCGAGAGATATTGAGGCGGGCACCTAGATCGGCATACGTCAGCAACGCAACGGACATCGACGCTTCTCCTGGAGCGAACCGGGAAGGCATTTCGGGCTGATGATGACTGGACGATGACTTCAGGCTAGGCTGCGTTGGTTAATGGACGGTTAACGCGCGCGGCGCTAGCGCCGGGCCCGCGCGCCAGACCCGCCGAGCGTGAAGCCCAGTTCACCCGCCTGCGCGAGCGCATCGAAGCCTGCGTGGAACGCAAGTATCAGGCAACGGAGTTCGAGGGGACGCCGCCGGGGATCGTGCTGCGGAGCATTGATTTTCGGGGGTAGGATATCTCAGGCAGCGACTGGACGTCAAAGATGTAGCAGACGGCCCTAGCCGATCTCCATCGTTACCGTCGGTCCTCGTTCCCACCCAGTTCTTGAACCGGTTGTGACAAATTCATGAGACACGTTTTAGAAGAATGTGCAATATTGGGCCGTGAGTCCATTCGATAGAATGGACTCACCTTTGGCCTGAGCTAACCATCGATTGCCGTTCAAGATTGTATCTTTCAAATCAGCGCGATCCTGTTCTTGATGAACACTTTTGTATACCGCCTCGAAACTGATCCAGTGGTTTTGCTGGAGCATGTGTCAAGCATTCGCTCCTTGGCGGATCGCGAAAAGGAGGCCCTCGGATTTCTGCCCGAAGCGGCTTATCGGGACGCGATCAAGCAACGGCGGCTATTCTGCATGTTTGCGAGGGCTGCTGATGCGATCGAGATCGCAGGCTTCATCCTATTTAGCGGTGTATTTCCCAACGCACGAGTTCAGCAGGTCGTAGTTTCGCCGTCTCATCGTAGAAGTGGACTTGCGTCGGCGCTAGTCAACGCACTCGTCTCACACCTCGAAAGTCGAGGTTATTTGAATGTGACGGCTGCGGATGCGTCAGACTTGAGCGCGGCGCAATCGTTCTACGAGAAGCGGGGATTTATATCGCGCCGGGTCCGCGACGGGGGGAGCGCTCGACAGCGCACCATAGTACTGCGTTCAAAGGAGTTGGATACAGCAAGTCTATTCACGTTGATGGCTCCGCCTTCCGCCCGAGACGAATTCGCAGCAAACCTAAATCTTCGGTCGCCCGGCGCTTTTGAGGCGCCACTTTATGTGATTGACCTCAACGTGCTGTTCGATCCCCTCAAACAGCGCGCGCGCTCAGCGATTGCTAACCATCTGTTTGGTGCTGCTCTGGCACATCGCGTGCGGCTCGCGGTTGCACCAGAATTCATTGTAGAATTGGAACGGACTTCGCACGGTGGTGCGCTCGATAGTACCCTTCAACTTGCGCGGCAACTACCTCGAATTCCACCAGCACCCAAGATCGAGGTAGATCGAATAGCTGCGAGCATTCAGAGGACTGTCTTTGAGGTAAAGGGCCTTTCGCAAGCGAATTCCAAACAGGCAATTAGTGACTCACGTCATTTGGCAGAGGCCGCGCTGGCCCGAGCGTCGGGCTATATTACGAGTGACGGTCACCTAATAAATGCGCGAGAAGCGCTCCTTCAGCTTGTTGGCATTGATATCGCTAGCCTGGACGAATTCGTTGAGTTGCTCCCCCGCGGAGGATGCCAAATTCGAACGAGGTCAGTTGCAGGGAACGCAGTGCGAGACGAGATCCGCCGCGACCGACGAAGCTAGAAGGTATCTGTCCGCTCAGGCGGTAAGCGGAAGGCTCATCGAGCTTTTTCTGCCAGCCAGATCGATGGTTGGTCGAACAAAGGTGCGAGCGGCTGTTGAAAATGAGGAGATTGTTGGGGTTGGGCTCTACCTAGGTCCGCCTGCCATAGATGCTGCTGCCAAAATGCTCGTACACATCCGGGCAGATCACATCTCGTCTGAAACTTTCGCCGAACATTTGTTGGACGAACTAATACGAGAGGCCAGTCATGCGGGGCCGGCAACGATCGAATTGCGGAGAATTGCAGGCCAGACAGCAGTGAATCAGGCGGCAAAACTAAGAGGATTTTTGCCTGCCTCCGATCAAGAGTAACCGGCATGAGGCCCCCACCTCGCCATCGGTAACCGGCATGAGCAACCACGTAGGCAGTTGTTAGCCAGCGCGGGCGTAGCGGATCGGCATCCAATACTGGCGCATGGCCTCGACGGCCGCCGGGATATCGCTGTGGGCGTTGCG
>NZ_JADPKQ010000151.1:0-8151 GCF_023074015.1 Bradyrhizobium sp. 142 | reverse complement strand
CTCAAGCCGGTGCCCGAACAGAAAATGATGCGGGTCGGTGATCGTGACGTGAGACACGACCCGTTCCAAAATAGGGGTACTCTGTCGTGTTCGGCGATCAGGCAATGACGCTGGCGGCCGTCGATCGCCTGGTGCACCACGCCACGATCCTCGAGATGAATGTCGAGAGGTACCGTCGAAAAGTTGCTCTCGATCGAAGGCGCGGTCCAGGCCGGCCGCCCGTTCACGCCACTCCAAACGAGCTCGACAAAGCGATGATTGACGCTGGCAGTACCGCTTGATTGTCGCGCAGCGTCAATCAGCGCTTGCCAAGCCGGCGGCCAGCGTCAATTATCTCCTGACTCGGCCGCCTTGTCTCATCTTGATTGACGCGCCGCTCTCATCCTGATTGTCGCGCCATAGGCTGAGAGTTTACGAAAGAAGGAAACAGCCCAAATCGCAGAAATAACCTGGACTGCGGCGCGGCGCGGTCACTACGCTGTTTCTGGCCAGCGCGTCTCTCCCAAACGTTAGCCGAGCCGGTCGCGTTTATTGAAGTGGCATTTGAGCCATAGCAGCCCTCGACACCCTTTCACGGTCGCTTGGTCTCGGCATGGGCGCCGATCCGCCGGGCGAAAGCTTGCCCTCGTCAATGAGGCGCCAACGCAACTTCCCTTAAAGATTGTGTCGACGTTTCCTCCGTGGCCGCCTGCTTTGCTGACCCAGGTAAGATGAATCTCAACTCCGCTTGGATGGCGAGTGAGATATCACATTTCACAACACAGTCGCTGTCGACTCGCTGATCACAGCCAGGTCCTCCATGATTGCGTCCACGATAAGTGCCAAAGACACGGAGGCAGTTAATCCGCTTTCAGAGCGTCGTGAAGGCCTCCGACGGCGAGCCGCTGGCGACCTTGGTGATCTCGTGCTTTCATGATCGGCGATGGTGCTGGATTGCTCTTGAAAGGGGCGAACAGCGCAAATGCACAGAAACTTATCGCATTTATGCAATCGGGCCGAAATGGCAGCGGCCTTTTACCGAAGGCGTCCGCTATGCAGGTCCGAACATAAATCAACACAAGCACCTCCCGTCCGAGAGAGAGCCGCATGCCTCAGAGGTATCGAGACGCTAAGTATCATCATTCGATGCTCTTCGTCCGCGTATACAGACTCGACCAGATTTTGAAGTGAACCGACGCTATGATCCTGGATTTTGAGGACGACATTCGGCCTGGCGGAGAAGCCGGCAGTGCGCCTTGCGGTCTCAGAAATCATCGAGGAGCTACGCAAAAGCCCGAGGTCTGTTCGTAAGTCTCGACGCGGGGCGGACGGGATGTCCGGTCGATGACCTGAGCGCGGTGACCGACGAGGAGAAACTTACGTCGTGAGGACCAGCAGCGTAGCCATACTGCGTTTGCGCTGTCTGGCCCAGGTGATAGAGTACGTCTTCGACCTACACCAGGACACGCTCGATTGCAATTCGATGACCTGATCCTAACTTGAAGTGAACGCATCCGAGCTGTCGAACTCGGCTGCCGTCGAGATCGAGGCCGCGATTTCCTAGGGCAAGCCGGCGTCGAGCCGGATCGCCTCGCGCGACGTCGCGCTTCGCGGACCGTCCTTCCTCAGTAGGGTGCCGACACCCGGAAAATCTGGAGATCGAACATCCGGAGTCTCGGGTCTTGTCGGGGCCGTGCCCGTCACCGTTGAGGACGTCATCGATACGTTCGATATGCCGACATGCTACTCCATGCTGCAGGTCGATGCGCCGTCCTGATTTGTGACGCAGCAGGGATGGAGCCTGTATGACGAACGTAGGCCAAGCGGTGCCTCCTCGACTGAAGCAATGCGCGGTGCTCAGGCCACTGAACAAACGACCTGCAGAATTCTGCTTGGTCATCAGGCTTTTTGGTCCTTCAGGCGAGGGACTTCCAGTCCGAGGGTATTTCCTAGTCTCATTCGCGCGATGGAAGATGCTGCGCTGGACCGCTGTGCGTCTCCTGTCAATGAATACCCAATCGATGGCATGTTTATCACCGTGTGGTGATCGTAGGTTTAGTTCAAAGGGGTGGATCGAAGGGCATTACGGGATGCCGCGCCGGCGCACAGGCTGGCTAACCATGCGTAACGGCTCCGGTCGAAAGCAAGTATCATTTCGGCGTGAGCTCGCAGGATTGCGCCAACTTCTTGTCAAGTTCGCAGCTTTGTTGTCTCGAATTTCGTTAGACCTATTCAGAGTATTGAGGCCGCGCTATCGCCGGTGTGAGCGTGTTCATCCATGGGCGAGTTCATCGTCTCGCTTCCGAAGGATGTACAGCGCCGCCAATGTTGGAGGAAAAACATGACCGAAGACCTTTGCATTCAGGCAGCCAATGCAACCGTCGCCGAAGGGTCAACTTGGGATTCCGAAGGAGCAACGGCTGCTGTGGTCGACAACAGGCGGCCGGCGCTGTTTGCGTTCTGCCTCACATCCGGGCAAACCGTTGGCTGGCCCTTGCCCCAGCGGGTAGGTTGCGCCCTTCCCACGGTCTATGGCTGTCCTAATTCAGTGAGGGAAAACGATGACCGTTATCGAGAAAGAAATAGTCCTGGAGCCAGATCGGCCGATTATCGATCCACACCACCATTTATGGGATTGGCGGGCGCGCGAGCCGCACAAACCGGCGTCGCGGTATTCTTACGATAATGTTTTGCACCGCACGCCGCGCTATCTCGCCGAAGAGTTGCTCGCTGATCTGAACAGCGGACATGACATCCGAGCTACGGTTCATCTGGAATGTGGTTCGATGTATCGGCGACTAGCCTCAACCGAAATGGCCCCGATTGGCGAAACCGAATTTGTCAACGGCGTCGCCGCTATGGGAGCCAGTGGAGTCTATGGCGACCGTCAACTCTGCGCGGGAATTGTCGGTTATGCCGATCTTAGCGTCGGAGATAGGGTTGCTGCCCTGCTCGAGGCGCATATGATGGCAAGTGCAGAGCGATTCCGCGGAATTCGGCAGAGCGCGGCCTACGATGTTGATCCAGAGGTGATCGAGCCATCCCCGCCCAGGCACTCGGGGCTATATTGCGATGCGCAGTTCCGAGCGGGCTTTCGCCGTTTGGCCCCGCTCAACCTTACGTTTGACGCTTGGCTTCTCGAACCGCAGCTTCCTGATCTAATCGATCTTGTGCGCGCTTTCCCTGACACGATGATTTGCCTTGATCACGCAGGTACCCCCCTGGGAATAGGTTCCTATAGCGGTCGTCGCGCGGAGCGGTTCTCAACATGGCGCACGAGCATCGAAACGCTGGCCAAATGCCCAAATGTGTATGTCAAGCTGGGCGGCCTTGGTATGCCTTACTCTGCCTTTCCATCATTCATGGCCCACCCACGCACATCATCAGTTCAACTCGCCGAAGAATGGCGACCGTATATCGAAGTTTGTATTGAGGCGTTCTCGCCTGCGCGTGCGATGTTTGAAAGCAATTTTCCGGTCGATGTGCTGACATGTAGCTATGCAACGTTGTGGAACGCCTTCAAGCGCTTGGCTGAGCCGTATACGGACACTGAAAAACACGAGCTCTTTTTCGCTACAGCGGCGCGCTTCTATCGAATCCAGATCGACCATTAAATGAGAGAGTTCGCACTTGTCCTCTTATGCCGATCTGACTGACCGCGCAGTGCGGGCGCACATCAACGGCCATCGGCTGGGCGTCGCCGGTCATCTCGCAGTCCAGAAAACCCGATTGGATGTTGCTGCGGTCTCACAATGCACAGAACCGTCGTGAGATGTGGAATTCTTGCAGCATAACCCAATGTGATCGCGATAATTGAATTTGTTACGGCCGTCGCTCTGGGTACTTTGAGCCGGTGAGGAGCGCTTAACAATCAATAGGGGAGGAAAATTGAAAAAGCTTTCTTGGAAGCATTTGAACCAAGGCCTAACCCGGCGATCGCTTCTTCAATCGTCGGCAGCGCTCTTGAGCGTGCCTTTGATCGCCACCGCTGCTGGGGCGCAGCCGCAGGACAAACTTGCGGGCAGCGGCGAAGTTGTGGTCTTCAGCTACGGCGGCACTTTCAGCGAAGCGGCTCGAAAGCATGTCTTTCGTCCATTCACAAAGGCCACCGGTATTGAGGTGGTGGATGTCGTAGCCGACTTTGCCGAACCGCACATCAAGGCGATGCATCAAGCTGGGCGGTTCGATTGGGATATCGCCTTCGTCGAGGCCAGAAACTTTCCGGAGATGTCCGAGGCGGGCATGTTCGAGCCGATCGATTACACTCTGTGGGATGAGGAATCGATCCAGGGAACACCATCGGACTCTCGCCTGAAAGAGGCGTTTGTAGTTGGCATCACGGCGGAGCTGCTCACATATGACAAGCGAACATTCGCAGATCGTGGGCCGAAAAGCTGGGCCGATTTTTGGGACGTTAGAAAGTTCCCGGGACCGCGCGGACTTATGGGCGACCTGGGTATATTTGACCTACAGTTTGCCTTGTTGGCCGACGGCGTTGCTGCGCGAGACATCTGGCCACTGGATGACAAGCAAATCGATCGCGCATTGAAGAAGCTCGACGAAATCAAGCCCCACGTGGTGAAATGGTGGGTGGCCGGCGGAGAACCGACTCAATTACTCCTGCGCGGCGAGTACGCCATGACGGCGGCCCATAATAATCGTGTTATCCAAGCGATCCGGACTGGAGCACCCTTCGAGATGGTGTACGAAGGATCCTGCTTGGTGAAAACTTTGGGCACTATCTTGCATGGTGGGCCAAATACCGCAAACGCGCAGAAGCTTGTGGCCTTCTTAAATCGCGCTCAAATCGCAGCCGAATGGACGCTTGGCACTGGTTGGCCTGGTGCCAACACAAACCAGCTGAAACACCTGCCCCCAGATTTGGCGCGCTTGCTTAGTGTTAACCCAGACAACGCCTCTCTGGCAGTGACTCAGGATTCGGCATGGCTGGCGAAAAAGCGTTCTGACGGAAAAACTAATTCCGACCATCTTGAGGAACGCTTTCTCGCGTGGAAGGCACATTAGTCCTGTAGCGCAATCAGCTGCGGCATGCGCCTGACTAAAAACGGCTTGGGCTCCGGTCCTCCATTGGATGGCCGGGCTTGAGACGTGATTCCAAGGGTTGTCGAAGCCAGTTTGGAGAATGTCAGGTCGGCATAGTCTGCCGTTGGTGGGAGCTTACTACTGCCGTCATTTGTTCTGAACCGTCTGGTTGCCCCCTTACGGGAATGCGGAATTTCATCGAGCTGGCGATGATAATTGGTGAAAACCGGCTCGGTCGTCGGAGTAGGGTTCCCCTTAGGTTCCAGGTGAGGTGCGCCCCTTGAGCCGTTGACGACTAAGCGTGTGCTTTCAAGAAGGGGGAATCATGTCAGAGCAGGTGTCTCGTATACTTCCAGGCCGCCGCGTAAGCCGACGTTCGGTCCTCCAATCATCGGCGGCAGCGCTGCTGAGTGCACCGCTCGTTGTAAAAGCCACTGCAGCTTTCGGGCAGGAAAAACTAGCCGGCACTGGCGAAGTGGTCGTTTACAGTTATGGTGGCTCGTTTACAGAAAACTTGCGCAAGTATGTCTCAGACCCGTTTACGAAGGCTACAGGCATCAGGGTTGTCGATGTGACAGCCGACTTTGCCGAGCCCCAGATCAAAGCAATGAGTGCAGCCAATCGCGTCGACTGGGACATCGCTCTTGTCATAGCTCAAGGATATTCAGAGCTGCATCAGGCCGGCGTGTTCATGCCCATCGACTATAGTCTCTGGGATGGCGAAGCGCTAAAAGGTGTGCCAGAATCTGCTCGCCTCACGGATGCTGTCTTAGCGTTCCGAAACGCGAATCTGCTAGTTTATGATGAGCGCGCTTTTCCGAAGGGCGGTCCGAAGAACTGGGCAGACTTCTGGAATATTAAGGAATTCCCGGGGCCGAGGGGACTGAATGCCAACCTTGGTTATCATTCCATGCTGTATGCCTTGATGGCCGATGGCGTCGCGCACAAAGATCTCTGGCCGCTGACCCATGATAAGATCGACCGGGCGCTCAAGAAGCTGGACGAGATCAAGCCGCACATCACCAAGTGGTGGGCGGCCGGGGGGGAACCCATACAACTGCTCAACAACCGTGAATATGCGTTGACGAGTGCATTTGATGGTCGCGCGCTCGCGGCGATTAAGCAGGGGGCTCCGATTCGCATGGCATGGGACGGCGCCACTATAGGAGGAATCCCCTGGACTGTTCTTAAGGGCGGGCCGAACAGCGCAAATGCACAGAAATTCATCGCATTTGTGAATCGAGCCGAAATGGCGGCCGCCTTTACTCAAGCTACAGGCTATCCCGGCCCGAACGTAAATCAGCTCAAGTACCTTCCAGCCGACCTACTTCCGCTCCTCAGCATAAACCCCGAAAACGCGGCGAAGACTGTCCAGCTCGACCACGCTTGGCTTGTGGCGAAAGGCCCGCATGGCAAGACCAACTCGGATCACATACAGGAGCGTTGGCTGGCATGGCGGGCAGGATGACCTCCGCCGCTATGGCTGGTCAGCCGACCTCTCCTCGCCATCTTAGCCAGGCCACACAGTGGGCCTGGCTACTGCATCTTCGTCGTGGTGCTCTCCAGTAACACTCGCTGGGCTTCTGTTGCTTTAATTGAGGGCGCCAAACTGAACGCTGGCGAATTTCCCACGCATCGGCGACAGCTTGTCTATCTACGAATGTTGAGCAAGAAGCTGGAGACCAGTCGTTCGGTTGAGCGCGTCAATCGGCAATACGCGCTTCCATCCTGATTGCGGCGCGGCAGACCGACGTTTTCTTAGAGACGTTCTTCGACCGGTGAACCAAATGTGCTGATGGCACCGCCGCCGGGGGCGCAGACAGGCAGGTACGCGGCTGATCCGCAGCTACTTACAGGCCCGATTGATGACGGGTGGCATCGATGGCGCGGAGCGAAGGCCCGCCGCAAGGCGATCCCTGTCACCGTTGCTTTCGAACATCCTGGTCGACGATCTGGACAAAGAGCTCGACGAGGCCACGCCTTCGACTGCAACATCTATCTGCGGACGCGGCGAGCCGGCGAGCGGTGATGGTGTCGATCACACGCTTCGTGACCAAGCGGCTGCGGCGCAAGGCTAACGCAGCAAAGAATGCTGTTGACCATCCTGGTGCGGACCTTCCTCGGCTACACCATGAACGCCAACAAACAACCGCGGCTGCGGATCGCGGCCACGAGTGAGCGGCTGCGGAGCAAGCTGAGGACAACGTTGCGCCAAGGGCGTGGATGCACCCTGCCATCGGCCGTCAAACCCTGACCCCCATGCTGCGTGGCTGGCTGCAATACTTCCGGCTGGGAGCCAAAGGGGTTCGGGTTAGATATCAAGATACGACGAAAATTGCAGTGTCTCCTCCTCTGGAGCCAGTGGAGCGAGCACGGATGCGCCGCAAACACTGGATGCAGCGGGGGCTCGATCGGAAGCTAGCATGGTGGTTGGCTTCCACGGCCATGGCCCTTGGTGGCGATGCCGGGGCCAGCCACATGAACGATGCCTATCGCGCCGCCTTTCGCGCGACTCGGTCTGCCATCCTCATCGGACTGCACATCTCAATCGTGCTTGACAAAATGCCGTGGACCGTACGAGGAGCAAGCGGGCGAGGACTCGTCCTCCCCGATTTCCGAACGTGGCTTGCGACCTACACCGAGATCATCTGCAACGGGCGCCACAAGCATGGTGGATGAAAACTGCGTCGAGCGAAATTGCGCACAGGGCGATCCGGGAGGGCACGACGCCGATTCCTGGCATGCACGGAGGATGAAACATCAGGCCGCCTTCCGCGCGCTGCGCATGCGGCGCCGCGGAGAAGTTTGCGCCCGATAGCTAGCGCCTGGGCAGAGCCCACAGTTCCTTGCTGCAGATCTTCTCGGCAAGATCGTGACTGATCACGTCGAACAGCCGCTCCCCCTTCTCGCGCGAGGCCGCGCTTGGATAACCGTAGACACCGTTGGAGGATTCGCTCGCGAGGCTGCGCCACAAATAGATGCCTTTGCCTACAAGTTCGGCGACCGATGGCGTGTGGTTGCCCTCGGCGATGCGGATGCGGTCCTCTGCCACGAGTTCAGGCCGCAACGCCATACACATCGACGTCTCAGCCTCGCAGGCATGCCAAAGATTGCTCTGCCGCTCGAGCA
>NZ_JADPKQ010000048.1:0-80872 GCF_023074015.1 Bradyrhizobium sp. 142 | reverse complement strand
ATTGGGTGTCTGAGACATGGCGTGCTCCTTGTCTGTGGCGCCCCTTGCCAGCTTCGCTTGCTGGCGGGGCAGGAGCACGGCCGGACCATCCCATTAACGAACATCGGGTCGCAGCGTCTGAGGTCGATTGGCTGCCCCGCCCCAATTAGGGGATGAGCGTCGCCGGCATTGGTCCCGTTGGCAGCAGGATAAACTGCTGCTGCTGCTGCTCCCTTACCATCACCAAGAGCGCCAGTATGATTGCAACGACTGCCAAGAGTCTGGCCATCTAATTCTGGTCAAAACATGCATGCTGAGGAAATCAGCACTGTGAACATGTCGACGTCAAACTCGTGCTCCAAGCTCATTCCGAACCGCCCAAGCCACTCGTCCTGAGCCAGATAGGCCGACTTCTCTCGCGCCCTCGGGCATTCAAACGTGAGCTTGCCGAGATTCTGGAGGTGATGGACCATTTCGTGGACCAGGATCGATTGGTCGGCTGGTGAGGTTCCAGTCCAGTCATCCGGGAGCAGGATCGTTCTTGACTTGTCGTTGTAGAGGGCGACGACCTGACGCTGCCCTGGTTGATTTAGCTCGTCGTGGTTCGTGAGACCCTCCGAAAGGGCACCGTCTCCGGCCCGCATCGTCGCAAGCTTCATCCTCGACGCAAATTCGACGGCGGGACGTTCTTTGATGGCAGGCAGATCGAAATTCGAGGAGAGCCAAGTCACAATTTCATCCAGCAAGTCTTCCGCAGTTCGCGTAGCGTCGGCACGCAGCAGAACCGAAGGTGACTCGGGAACCGCACTGGGCGCTAATCCATCATCACGACAATAGGCTTTGGATGAAACCGCTAGCGTTAGAGAGGCCGTGACTGCGAGCAAAAGAAATTGTCTGAACATGAAAACCTCCTCAGAGGTTGTTCGAAACAGAAATTTTCTTCAAAAAAGTCAGCCAGCAATTGAATTGCTGGGAGCATAGCATTCCCTTCAGGAGACCTTTGTGATCTGCCTCTCGCTTAGCGCTTTTTCGAATAGATCACTGATTGGTCATCGAATTCATCAGTCGGAAGCTTGCCGGCGCCGGCTGTGAGTTCTCCGATTGACATCGCGTTGGCGGACGCTGCGGGACGATCGGCAGAGGACGAGTATGACTTAATGGTGACTGCGGTGGTGGCGGCAGCAAGGGAGGGCGACAGCCACAAATCCGGAAATCCTCCGATGCTTCGTCATGGGAAACCTCCGTTCCCCCACTCCACAGAGGTGGGTCCCGGAAATGCTGCAAAGGTTCAATTGGATTTCAATTGGATAATGAATCGATAAGGGTCAGAAGTAGTGCACTTCTGGGAGCAAGGCGGCGCATGGTCCGCAGTTGGGCCCAAGGCTGACATGGAGCCATGCGGCTTCGAGTCATCTACTGTGTGACCCAAACCAGAAGTTCGGGGGACCACCGCAACTCGTCACTAAGAAGAACATATGATTTAATTTGTTTAAAAACGTGATTTAATTCTAACAACGAAACGTTGTAAGTCATCAAGACGCGTCTCCGCACCAACCTGCAAACCGCGAGGGAGGGGCACATGACTGTTCTCTTTGGCGACACGACTGGATCACTCGAAGCTCGCCAGCACGGCGGAGCCCAAACACTGGTCGGTTCCGATCCCACGAACACGCTGTTCGGGGACGCTGGTCTGGACTTGCTCGGCCGCGCGATCGGCGGCGACGACACCTTGCTGACTTCCGGCTCCGGACAGCTGTTTGGTGATGCGGGTGAAAACATTTCGGCCCATGCCCGCGGCGGCGACGACACGTTGTCTGCTCAAATACCGGATACCATTCTCGTCCCTGGCGAGGCTTTCACTTTGGATATGTACGGTGATGCTGGAGGCAACATCTCGGACCGGGCCATTGCCGGCAATGACATCCTCAATGTCGGATTACCCCTGGCTTTTACGCCTGGAGTGACAGTGAATATCTATGGTGACGCTGGCGAAACATTGTCCGGCCAAGCTCGCGGTGGCGATGACAACTTTGATGTTTCCGGCGGTGGGCAGCAAACAGTCACTATATATGGCGACGCGGGCGGAAACATGTCCAATCGTGCCATCGGCGGTAATGACACCTTCGTTGGTCATATCGGGCCGAATGGCACTTTTGTGTTCTATGGAGATGCCGGCGGCAGCTTGTTCGGGGATACCCACGGCGGCAATGACAGATTCACCGCGAGCGGATTCGAATACAACAATTATCTCTATGGTGACGCCGGAGGTGACATGGCCGGCCATGCGACCGGGGGCGACGATAGTTTCGCTGTGAGCGGGATTAATCCTTTCAATTTCGTCTTTGGCGACGCCGGCGGAAACATGTCCGCTTCCGCCATCGGCGGGAACGACACGTTCAATGACTCCAGCGACGCAACACCCGCTGACCGAAACGTCTTTTCCGGCGATGCCGGCGGGAACATGTCCGGTTTGGCGTGCGGAGGGGACGACACGTTCAACAAGACCGGCTTAGGGGGAAGTACGTTCTATGGCGACGCCACGGGCGATATGTCCGATCGCGCGCACGGCGGCGATGACATATTCCAGGCCTCAGGCGCGCAAGACCAGAATGTCTTCTACGGCGATGCCGGCGGCAATATGGGTGATGAGGCCGTTGGCGGCAATGACACCTATATCGGCGGCAACGTATTTTCTCATCTCGTCAATCAGGCCTATGGGGATGCGTCGAGCATTTCGGGCGACGCGCACGCCGGCAATGACACGCTGGTCGGCGGCAATGATCCGAATCCGCATCCGGCAGGCAGCTACGAGACCATTCTCGTCGGCGATGCCCAGTCCATGTCCGACGACGCACGCGGCGGCAACGACACCCTGGTTAGCGGCACCGGCAACGACGACATCTGGGGCGATGCCCAGGTCATGCTTGGCCTGGCTAGCGGAGGAAACGACACGTTCGCGTTCAATTTCGACAACGGCCACGACAAGGTCGAGGATTTCGGGCAGGGACTCTCGAATCTGGGAACCGATCACATCGATGTCTCTGGGCTCGGTATCGAGAACTTCAGTGATCTGAGTATCTCATCGTTTGAGTTTGCCACGCACGAGAGCACGATCACGTTCGGTCCTGACAACGACGTAGTCGTGCATAGCGAGCAAGCACTCAGGCCTGAGGATTTTATTTTCGCGCCACATCAGTACGATTTGTTGGCCTGAGCCGATACTCAAGATTGCCCGCACACTGGACATACGTTTGCAACCTCGTGCGCTACTTGCAGCGCCGCGTTGCAATCGTCAGCCGAACGGAAGGTATCGCCGGAATCGACCAGTTTGAGTGGCTGTCTGCCTGATGAGCGATCGTGAGCAGGCGCTAGCTGGCGCTACCTCGGAACACCTTCGCAAATGTTTCGAGTTCATTCACGTTCAGATCTGAAATCGCGACATACGATCGCTCACGGCCCGACCATCTGATCATGTTGAAGCCATTCTCCGCCCGCCAATCGAATGGCAGGTCGAGCTGATCACGCCCGGAGATTTCGGTCAGACTGATCACGTGCTCGCGTCTGCGATATACCAGGGTCGACAACGGAGTCCTGCTGATGACATCAACGCGTCCGCCGACAAGTTCGAAGCCTTGAGCAGCAAGATCGACGACCCGTGGCGATTGGGTGATCCGTCCGTTGAACCAGGGCTTGACCGTATGCTGGTCCGAAGAAGCAACATCCGTGGGCTGTGCTGCCATCAGCGAGCGGAGGTGGGCGTCAAAGAGTTCGGCTACCACGATCTCCTGTGGCGCGGTCGCGCGGAGTGCAATTCCAGTCAGGGTGCTTGACAGGGCAGCCACGACCAAGATCGATGCCGCGATCTTGGCCCAATTGGGCATTCGTTGTCTCGTTTCGAGCGCAAAGGTGGCCTCGATCCGCGATCGCAGTCGTGGCGGAATCGTCTCCGGCGGGAATTTCTCGGCCAGCACTTTCTTCAAGGCGGCGATTTCATCTGCGAGCTTCCGCAAGTCGGGCTCGGCTGCGATCTTGCGCTCGACTGCGAGCGCGGCCATAACGTCGAGTTCCCCGTCGATATAGGCGTGAATGAGATGCACATCATGGTCGTCGGAGAGTGGCATCAGCAACTCTCCTGCTTCATTCGTGCAATCAGCTTGTGGCGGGCTCGCGCAAGCCTCGACATCACCGTACCGACCGGGCTACCGGTGATGCCAGCGATTTCGCGATATTCGAGTCCCTGGATATCCCGCAAGACCAGTACTTCCCTGAATTCGGCCGGCAAGGCCGCGATGGACGCCTCGAGTTTCGCCGCATCGGCGGCGGCAATTAGCGCTGCTTCGGGCGATCCTGCTGCATCCACTTCGTTTCCCCGCTCGACGGTGAAGCGATCGCTCTCGCTCAGCTCGTCAAGGCCGACCAAAGCCGCGGCCTTTTTTTCCCTAAGCAAGGTGAAAGCGGTATTCCTCACTATCGTCAGCAGCCAAGCGCGTGCATTCGGTCCCGAGAACCGCGGCAATGCGCGGAACGCCCTAATGCACGCCTCCTGCACGACGTCCTCGGCGTCTGCACGGTCGTGCATGAGCCAGCGCGCAAACGCATGCGCATCGGCCAGATAGGGCGCAACGACAACCGCGAATTTCCTCCTGTCGTCGTTAGAGTTCAACCTCGTCCCCTGTCTAATGAACTCAAATATGGAACCAAATATTCCCGGTCATCAGAAAAAAGGTGGACGCTTGCTGCCAGCGTCCTCCAAAGAACAAGCAGCCTCGCAACTCGGTGCATCAGTCGCAGCAGCAGCCAACCTCATCCAAATGGACCATTCGCTGCAATTGAGGCGCCGCGATGAGATCATCGCATCCCAGCGCGCGATGGCTCCTGCTGGATAGTGTACAGCGCCAATCCGCTTGCTGGATCGAGGCGTAGCGGGAACGGATTACCTGTCGCTGGAATCCAACGGCACGAATAGACTCGAAAACGTCGCCGTTTATTCCAATCGACGAAGAAAAAAGATTTCTGGTAGCCACCGGGAATTTTTTCGCATCGGGCCAAGTTAACTGAACATCGGTACGCTTGGGCAATTCGAGCATTCGCTCAAAGGAACGCCAATGGCGGCGGTTAGTGGAATCGCGCGAGCTGAGAGAGACGTGCCGTTGTGGTTCAACCCACACCACTCTGATCCCGACATCCGTCAGCTCGACATTGGGCAGCTTCCGTCGGTGCAGGCATTTCTGTCCAGGCTCGATGCAGAGACCCGTTGCCGCCGGTTTGGAGCGCCGCTCTCGGACGCGGCGCTCGATCTGCACGCGATCACCGCGCTCGAAAACGCTGAACTCATGCTCGGAATCTTCTCTGAACAGAGGCTTCGCGGGATGCTGGAGCTTTATCGGCAGGGCGGCTCGAGGGTGATGGAGCTTCTGATCGTGGTCGAGGGAGCATCTCGTCGGCGTGGAATGGGTCGGCACCTGCTGAATGCGTCGATGCTTCAAGCGTTGGATATGGATGCCCGAAGCGTTGATCTTATCTACACGAGCGACAACTGGCCGATGCGAAGGCTCGCGCAAAGGGCGGGAGCTAGGATCGATCTTGCTTTTGGCACGTTCCGTGCCCGGATCGATCTTGCGCAGAAGCCAATCATCACAAGACATTTGAGAATACCCATTGCCGATGACTTGCCGGAAATCAAAGGGCAGCGCGGGAGACAAATTTAGCTCCTTCGCTTTCCGGAGCCATATGAGCTGGTTCACAGAAGAGCGAACCAGATACTCAGGTATTGGAGTGCAGAAATGACTTTGGCAGATTACTCGTTTGGCGCATTCGCATTTTTGAACACAGCAAGGCTATTGGGCTATTTTCCCCAGATCGTGCGCGTTCATCGCGACAACAACGGCGCCAAGGCTGTTTCAGTCTTTACCTGGCTACTGTTCTCCGCCGCAAACATTGCGACTGTGAGCTACGCGGTGATCGTCTCGCATGATGCCGCGATGGCGACCATTTTCGCGCTTAACACGTTCGGATGCCTGACCATTGTTGGTCTGACGATATGGAGGCGAGCGGGGATCCGCAGGACGGGGACTGATGATGGAGCGTCACATGATCGAATATCTGGAGCCTCATCGGAGAAAATACCTCGACGAGCTAAGTCCCGTAGACCGCAAACTGTGGCGCAGATGGCAGATTGGCTGGTCTTTAGCCTACTCCGCCGTTCTGCTCGTTCTCATCGGCGTAGGGTATCTTCGGGCTGGACCCAAGGACACCGAGATCGCGCAGTCTAGCTCGCCAGGACAGCAGGCGCAGATCGCGCGATTTAGCGGATCGAAATAAGTTCGCGCGCCAACCCCGAACCAGCGTTCCGTGCGAACTCACTTCTCCGCAATTATTGCCACGCGAAAATTTATTGTTCCAACAGGGAGTAATTGACATGACGATGACCGATCGAATCCAAAACACTTCCTACGGTCCAACGGCTCGCAATTACGACGGCTTGATCCTCCTCGGATATGCAGCGTTCGCTGTGCTTGCGCTCGCCGCAATTTATTTCGCCGCAGCAGGTCCAGGTGTGGCCGACGGCGATCTTGTGGCGGCGGTCGCCATGCCATGACTTGAACGGTCGAGCTCTTGGCCGATTGATTGCGGAGTTTTGCCGGGAAGGTCGAGCACGCGATGCTGAAGGAGGACAGCTCTGCGCAGCAGCGGCATAGCGTGTCGAAGACGCGCGTGTTGGCGCGCAGCGCGTCCCGGACACGAGCGTGCAAACGAAAACGGGGCCCGCAAGGGCCCCGCAAAAGTTTTCAGCGTTCCGCGATCTTACTTGATTTTGGCTTCGCGGAATTCGACGTGCTTGCGGGCCACGGGATCGTACTTCTTCTTGACCAGCTTGTCGGTCATGGTGCGCGAATTCTTCTTGGCGACGTAGTAGAAGCCGGTGTCGGCCGAGGACACGAGCTTGACCTTGATGGTGACCGCTTTGGCCATGTTCTGAACCTCGAGAAATAGGGGAATCTGGAGCCGGCCAAACGGCCCGCGTTGGCCGGCAACCTAGCCAGAAACCGCCTGATGTCAAGGTTTCAGGGCCGGAAAACCGCTCAAATCGGCCCGATCAGGCCTCGAAGATGCGGTTTTTCGGCCGCGGCAGGCCCAGATTCTCGCGCAAAGTGGCCCCTTCATACTCCTTGCGGAAAATCCCGCGGCGCTGGAGCTCCGGGACCACCTTGTCGACGAAATCCTCGAGGCCGGCGGGCAGGAACGGAAACATGATGTTGAATCCGTCGGAGCCGCGCCCGACCAGCCATTCCTCCATCTGGTCGGCGATGGTCTTGGCGGTGCCGACGAAAGACAGTCCGCCATAGCCGCCGACGCGCTGGGCGAGCTGGCGCACCGTGAGCTTGTCGCGCGCGGCGAGATCCACCATGCGCTGGCGGCCGCTCTTGCTGGCGTTGGTCTCCGGGATGTCGGGGAGCGGACCGTCGGGATCGAAGCCGGAGGCATCGGTGCCGAGGATGACGGACAGCGAGGCGATGGCGCTGTCGTAATGCACGCGGCTGTCGAGCAGCGTGCGCTTCTCCCTGGCCTCGTCGACGCTGTCGCCGACCACGACGAAGGCCCCGGGAAGGATCTTGAGGTGTTCGGGATCGCGACCGACCTTCTCCATGCGGCCCTTGATGTCGGCATAGAGCTTCTGCCCGTCGGAGAGGCCACCGCCGCCGGTGAACACGGCTTCCGCGGTTTCAGCGGCGAGCTGCCTGCCGTCCTCGGAGGCGCCGGCCTGCACGATCACGGGCCAGCCCTGCACGGGCCGGGCGATGTTGAGGGGACCGCGCACTTTGAAGTATTTGCCCTGGTGGTCGAGCACGTGCATTTTTGACGGCTCGAAGAAAAGACCGCTTTCGACATCGCGCACGAAGGCGTCATCGGCAAAGGAATCCCAGAGGCCGGTGACGACGTCGTAGAACTCGCGGGCGCGCTTGTAGCGCTCGGCATGCTCCATGTGATCGTCGAGGCCGAAATTCAGCGCCGCGTCCGGGTTCGAGGTGGTGACGATGTTCCAGCCCGCACGCCCGCCGCTGAGATGGTCGAGCGAGGCAAAGCGCCGTGCGACGTGATAGGGCTCGTCGAACGTGGTCGAGCCGGTCGCGATCAGGCCGATCCGCTCGGTGACGGCCGAGAGCGCCGACAGCAGCGTGAACGGCTCGAACGACGTCACCGTGTGGCTGCGCTTGAGCGCGTTGACCGGCATGTTCAGCACGGCAAGGTGATCGGCCATGAAGAAGGCGTCGAACTTGCCCGCCTCGAGCTTCCGGATCAGCTGCTTGATGTGGCCGAAATTGAAATTGGCGTCCGGCCAGGCCCCGGGATAGCGCCAGGCGCCGGTGTGGATGCTGATCGGGCGCATGAACGCGCCAAGCTTGAGTTGCTGTTGTGCCATCGCCCGGTATCCGTTCTGGGTGTCGTTCAAGAGGACATAGGAACGAGCCGGAACTTCGCCATCGGGGGAGGCGGGAAGATTATTTTGTTTTTGGAAGAGCGTTCAGCATAAGCCTGTCATTCCAGCCTCGCGCTACGCGCGCCCCGGAATGAAGGCAGGGCTATCGCATATGGCCGGCCTGAGCGCCCGCCCCGTCCTTCGAGACGACCGCTCCGCGGTCTCCTCAGGATGAGGCTAAGCGGCATCGGCGCCCGTTGAGACGGCTACCGCGGACTCCATCCTCATCCTGAGGGCCCGCCCCAAAGGCGGGCGTCTCGAAGGATCGGCCACAACGAGATGAGCCCATATGCGATCGCCCTGACGGCGAGAGCCGCATCAGCTCAAAACATCCTTCTGCATCTTGCCGCCGTAGAAATGGAAGAACGGCACCGGCGCGTCGTGGCGGAGCGGGCCGGTGGCAAGGCGGGTGTCGAGCTCGTTGAGCACGTTGCGCGTCATCGGATGCAGATCGGCGAGCGGCTTCGAGCCGAGCTCGACCCAGACCAGCTCGACCAGCTCCGCATCCGCATGGATCACGCCGTCGACGCGGTGTGTGATCGCGGAGGCATCCGCGGTGAAGAAGCGGGTGTCGAAGCGCTTGACGCGGCCGGGCGGGGTGATGGCGCGCGCGATCAGGAACAGGCCGGACGGGTCGGGCAACAGGCCCGCATCCGCGAACGGCTTCCAGGGGCCTTCGAGCTTCGGCACCTTGCCCTCGATCCTGCGCCCGAGGCAGAGGCCGGTCTCCTCGCAGGCCTCGCGGATCGCGGCAATGGCGAGCGATTTTGCGCGCGAGGCCGGCGTCTTCGGGCTGCCCTTGGCGAGACTGGCTTCCAGCTCGGCGGTGATCGGTGCTGCACACGGCACGCGGTAGTCGGCCTTGTCGACCCGGCCGCCGGGAAAGACGAATTTTCCGGGCATGAACACCACCTTGTCGTGGCGCTTGCCGACTAGCACTTTTGGAATGGCACCGCTGCGATCGACCAGGATCAGCGTCGCGGCATCCTTGGGGCGGAAATAGGGATGGTGGTCGGCTTCCTTCGCCTCGTGGACCTTTGGCTTCTCCGCCTGCGCGATATCCGTCATTTCCTCACCCGAACTAATTCTCGATGATCTTGCCTACACAGGCGGAATACCATCCGGAGGATTGTCGTCAAAGCCGTGCATGCGCAGAGCCCATTGCAATCCGACCACGGCGCCCTTGACCGGCTGCAGCAGCGCGAGCGAGGCGACGAAGGTGAAAGGCAAATAGGCCGCAAAGCTGAGCCACACCGGCGTCGTGTAATTGGTCTCGATCCAGAGGATGCTCGGCACCACGATGTGGCCGACGATGACGATCACGAGATAGGCCGGCAGATCGTCGGCGCGATGCGGCGTGAAGTCGAGGCTGCAGACCGAGCAATGGTCCGCCGTCTTCAGGAAAGCGCGGAACAGCTTGCCCTGGCCGCAGCGCGGGCAGCGGCCGAAAAAGCCGTGCTTCATCGTAGCCCAGAGGTCGCGCTTCTCGGCGAGGCCGGTCTCGCGCGTCCAGATCTTCGGGACCGTGTTCATCGCTACCACGCTTTCTACCAGGCCTTGCCCTTTGCGCCCTTGCTCTTGCTTTTGCCCTTCTTCGCCTTGCCGGATTTCTTCTCCGGCTTGCGCTTGTTCGGGCTGCGTCCAGGATGCGCCTTGAACGAGGGACGGCGCTGAGGACCGGATTGCCTGCGGTCCCGCGGCGCGGTCTCGCCGGACGACGACAGCAGCTCGAAGCGCAGCGCGCCTGCGACCGGCGCTGCCTCTATCAGACGCACGTCGACCACGTCACCCAACCGGTGCATGGTGCCGCTGCGCGTGCCGACCAGCGCGTGGCGGCCCTCGTCATAGTTGAAATATTCCGTGCCGAGGGAGCGGATCGGGATCAGGCCGTCGGCGCCGGTCTCGGCCAGCTTGACGAACAGGCCGGCGCGCGTGACGCCGGAGACGCGGCCCTGGAAGCTCGCGCCGATACGGTCGGCGAGATGATGCGCGATCAGCCGGTCGACGGTTTCGCGCTCGGCCTTCATGGCGCGCCGTTCGGTTACCGAGATATGGGCCGCGACCTCACTGAGGGTTTCCGGCGTCTCGCTGTCGGGCAGCGCCCCTTCACCGAGGCCGAGCGCGCGGACGAGGGCGCGGTGCACGACCAAATCAGCATAGCGGCGGATCGGCGAGGTGAAATGCGCGTAGCGGCGCAGGTTCAGGCCGAAATGACCGTAATTCTCGGCGGAATATTCCGCCTGCGCCTGCGCGCGCAGCACGACTTCGCTCACCAGCGGGAAATGGTCGTGGCCTTCGAGCTGGGCCAGCACGCGGTTGAACAGAGCGGGCCGCAGCGCGCCGCCCTTGGCAAACGGCACATCCAGCGTCTGCAAAAACTCTGCGAGCGCGTGGACCTTCTCCAGCGTCGGCTCGTCGTGCACGCGGTAGATCAGCGGCAGCGACTTCTTTTCCAGCATTTCGGCTGCCGCGACGTTGGCGAGGATCATGAACTCCTCGATCAGCTTGTGCGCATCCAGCCGCTCCGGAACGATGACGCGATCGACCGTGCCGTCGCTCTTCAGCAGGATCTTGCGTTCGGGCAGGTCAAGATTGAGCGGATCGCGTTCATCGCGGGCGCGTTTGACGCAAGCATAGGCGGCATAGAGCGGCCTCAGGATCGGGTCGAGCAGGGGCCCTGTGGTGTCGTCCGGCCGGCCGTCGATTGCGGCCTGCGCCTGCGCGTAGTTCAGCTTGGCCGCCGAGCGCATCAGGATGCGGTGGAAGCGGTGCGAGCGCTTGCGGCCGTCCGGGCCGATCACCATCCGCACTGCGAGTGCGCCGCGCGGCTCGCCGGGCACCAGCGAGCAGAGATTGTTGGAGATGCGTTCGGGGAGCATCGGCACGACGCGGTCGGGGAAATAGACCGAGTTGCCGCGATCGAGCGCATCGCGGTCGAGCGTCGTGCCCGGCCGCACGTAGAAGCTGACATCGGCGATGGCGACGTCGACGATGAAGCCGCCCTTGTTGTTCGGATCGGGATCTGGCTGTGCGTGCACCGCATCGTCATGATCCTTGGCATCGGGCGGATCGATGGTGACGAGCGGCACGTCGCGCCAATCCTCGCGGCCCTTCAGATTGGCCGGCTCCGCCGCTTCCGCCTCGCGTTCGGCCGCGGGCGAGAATTGCAGCGGGATGTCGTGGGCGTAGATCGCGATCAGGCTGATCGCCTTCTCCGACTTGACCGAGCCGAGCTTCTCTTTCACCCGCCCCGAGGCCAGCCCAAAGCCGCGCGAGCGGACGATGTCGATGCTGACGAGGTCGCCGTCCTGCGCGCCCTGTGCGTCGGCCTTGGCGATGTTCAGCTCGCGATCGGCGAACTTCTTGTCGACGGGGACGAGCCGGCCGCCGCCTTCGGGCAGCTCGCGGAACACGCCGAGGATGCGGCTCTTGGCCTTGTCGATGACCTTGATGATGCGGCCGCGATAGGCCGGACCTTCGGTCTCCTCCGAGCGCTCGACGTGCAATAGCGCGCGGTCGCCGACGCCGGCCGCCGTGCCGGGCTTGGGCCGGCGCGGCATCTCGATAATGATCTTGGGCGGCTCGCCGCTTTCGACCTCGTCCCATTCGGCCGGGGAGGCGATCACCTCGCCGTCCGCATCGCGCCCGGTGATGTCGGCGAGCAGCGTCGGCGGCAGGCTGTCGGGCTCTGAAATCTTGTGGCGCTTCTTTTTGACGACGCCGTCATCGGCGAGCTCGCGCAGCATGCGCCTGAGCTCGGCGCGATCGGCGTTTTTCAGGCCGAACTCGCGCGCGATCTCGCGGGTGCCGACGTTTCCGTGGTTTGCCTTGATGAAGGCGACGATGGCGTTCCGATCGGGAAAGCCATGGTCATTGTTGCGTTTCACTTAACCTCTATTTCGTGCCGGCACTCTTCTTGGCCGGAGCTTTGGCTGCGGACGCCTTGGTCGGCGACGTCTTGACTGCGGAAGTCTTGGCCGTCGACGGCACGGCGGCGCGCGCCTTGCTGGTGGATTCTGTTTTCGACTTGGCCGCGGCTTTCTTCGCGGCCGGTTTCTTCGGTTTTGGCGCGGCGCCATCGCCCTTGGCAGCCTTCTTGGCCTTGGCCGGCTTCGCCGCCTTCTTCGCCTTGACCTTGCCGCCGCCCTTGGCCGCGCGCTCGTCGATCAGGGCGATCGCCTGCGGCAGCGTGATTGCGTCCTTCTCGATGTCGCTCGGGATCGTCGCGTTGACGCCGCCCGCGGTAACGTAGGGGCCGTAGCGGCCGCCCTTCACGGTGACGGTCCCGAGCGCCGGGTGGTCGCCGATGGCCTTGCCCGGGTCGGCGCCGAAGCGGCGGCTCGGGCCCTTGGCAACCTTCTCGGCAATCAGCGTCACCGCGCGATTGAGGCCGACGTCGAAGACCTCATCGCCGGCCTCAAGGCTGGCATAGGTCTTCTCGTGCTTCACGAACGGGCCGAAGCGGCCGAGACCGGCCGTGATCGGCTCACCGGATTCCGGATGCTTGCCGATCTCGCGCGGCAGCGACAGCAGCTTGAGCGCGAGCTCGAGGTCCACATCGCCGGCCGAGGTGCCCTTCGGGATGCCGGCGCGCTTCGGCTTCTCGCCTTCGGCATAATCCTTCGGCTCACCGAGCTGGATGTAGGGGCCGAAGCGGCCCGCCTTGACCCAGACGTCGAAGCCGGTATCGGGGTCCTGGCCGAGCGAACGGTCGGCGCTGGCCTCGCCATCGGCGGCGAGCTGGCGGGTGTAGCGGCATTCCGGATAGTTCGAGCAGCCGACGAAGGCGCCGAACTTGCCGGCCTTCAGGTTGAGGCGGCCGTTGCCGCAGCTCGGGCACTGCCGGATGTCGCCGCCATCGGTGCGGGGTGGATAGATGTGCTGTCCGAGCAGGTCGTCGAGCACGTCCAGCACCTGCGCGACGCGCAGGTCCTTGATCTCATCGACGGCGCCGATGAAGCCGATCCAGAAATCCTTCAGCACCTGCTGCCAGGAGATCTCGTTGTTGGAGATGCGGTCGAGCTGCTCTTCCAGATTGGCGGTGAAATCGTATTCGACGTAGCGGCTGAAGAAGCTTTCGAGGAACGCGACCACGACGCGGCCCTTGTCCTCGCCGTGCAGGCGTTTCTTCTCCAGCTTGACGTAGCCGCGGTCCTTCAGGACCTGGAGGATCGAGGCGTAGGTCGAGGGCCGGCCGATGCCGAGCTCTTCCATGCGCTTGACCAGCGAGGCTTCGGAGAAGCGCGGCGGCGGCTCGGTAAAATGCTGGGTGACAGCGAGCGACTGCCGCTTCAGCCCGTCGCCGGCGCCCATTGCGGGCAGGCGGCGGGAGTCCTCGTCCTCCTCGTCATCGCGGCCTTCCTGGTAGAGCGCCAGAAATCCGTCGAACTTGACGACCTGGCCGGTGGCGCGCAGCTCCAGCGTCCGGCCGCCGGCCTTTGCCGTGATGTCGACCGTGGTGCGCTCGAGCTCGGCCGATTCCATCTGGCTGGCGATGGTGCGCTTCCAGATCAGCTCGTAGAGCCTGGCCTGATCGGCATCGAGCTTGCGGCTCATGCTGTCGGGGCGGCGGGACATGTCGGTCGGGCGGATTGCCTCGTGCGCTTCCTGGGCGTTCTTGGCCTTGGCCTGGTACTGGCGCGGCGCGTCCGGGACATAGGCGTTGCCGTAATCCTCGCCGATCACCTTGCGCGCCTGGGTGATCGCGGACGGATCGATCTGCACGCCATCGGTACGCATATAAGTAATGAGTCCGGTGGTCTCGCCGCCGATGTCGATGCCCTCATAAAGCCGCTGCGCGATCCGCATCGTGTGCGCCGGCGCAAAGCCGTATTTGCGGCTGGCTTCCTGCTGCAGCGTCGAGGTGGTGAAGGGGGCCTGCGGATTGCGCCGGGCGGGTTTTGCATCGACCGCGGTCACCGCGTAGGCGGCGGCCTCCAGCGCCTTCTTGAATTCCTCGGCTTCGGCGCCGGTGCCGATGTCGAGACGCTGGATCTTCTTGCCGTCGGCGCCGACCAGGCGCGCCTCGAAGGCGTCGCCGCGCGGGGTGAGCAGGGTCGCGATCAGCGACCAATATTCGCGTGCAACGAACTTTTCGATCTCCAGCTCGCGGTCGCAGACCAGCCGCAGCGCTACCGACTGCACGCGGCCCGCCGAGCGGGCGCCCGGCAGCTTGCGCCACAGCACGGGGGAGAGGGTGAAGCCGACCAGATAGTCCAGCGCGCGGCGCGCCATGTAGGCATCGACCAGCGCGCCGTCGATTTGGCGCGGATGCTTCATGGCGTCCGTGACGGCCTGCTTGGTGATGGCGTTGAACACCACGCGCTCGATCTTGTGGTCCTTTAGCGCGCGCTTCTCTTTCAACACCTCCAGCACGTGCCAGGAGATGGCCTCGCCCTCGCGATCGGGGTCGGTTGCCAGAATCAGGCGGTCGGCGCCCTTCAGGGACTTGGCGATATCGTTCAGCCGGCCGGCCGCTTTGGGGTCGATCTCCCAGATCATCTTGAAATTAGCGTCGGGATCGACAGATCCGTTCTTTGCGGGCAAGTCTCGGACATGGCCGAATGAGGCCAGAACCTCGTAGGACGAGCCCAAATATTTGTTGATCGTCTTGGCTTTCGCCGGCGACTCCACAATGACGATATTCATGTAGTTCCAGTAACTTATGGGGAAATTATGGGCCGAATTCGAGAGGATTCGGGTCGGCCGTTTCGACCCGAACATGGGTGGTGAGACCCTCGCTGTCAAATCGAGGGGTGTTGAAAGGCGCCGGAATGGGAAAAATTTCATATCGAGAAAGTTGCAGAATACCACCTTTGAGTTGCGGTCAATGCCGGCGTAGAGTTCCTGCGGGCATGGATTCGGGTGGGTCTGGTGACTAAGCCAGTGCGGAAACGAGCGCGCGAAACTTCGGGCGGGCAGGGACGCTCGCGTCCCGAGGAACCGGGAGAAGGCGGCGGGGAGGAGGCGGTCACCTTCATCGCCGAGCAGGTCGGGGCGTTGCGCAAGCTCGCCGAGCGCCACAAGCTCGATGTGCTGCATTATCTCCTGGGCATGACCAAGCTGGAGGCCGATGAGCATCTGAGGCTGCGGAGCAAGCGCAAGCTGTCGTGATCCGTCATCCCCGCGCGAGCGCGTAGCGCTCGTCGCTGGAGGCGCGAGTGGCGTGATGCGAAGCATCGCGCCGTGAGCCTCGAAGGATGAATGGCCGCGATGCAGCCGGGCCGTCGCCCTTCGAGGCTCGTCCTACGTTGCAGGACGAGCGCTCAGGATGACGGGGACGGCATCGAGCGCGCTGCAGCCGAACGTCGGCGAGGTGCGGGCCGCGGCTTCAGCGTCGTGTCGGCCTGGGTGAGCAACCGGCCGTCCTCCGCGCGCAGCTCGAGCTTGCGCACCGGGCGGCGCTTGGCGCGGTCGACCAGAATGGTCGCGATCTCCTCGGGTCGGTCGTCAAATTCCTCGCTCCATTGCCGGAGCGCGACCAGGATCGGGAAGGTGCCGCGGCCCTTCGGCGTCAGCACATATTCCTGATAGGCGCTGCCGTCGGAGGCGGGGGCCGTCTCCAGGATGCCGTGGTCGACCAGCGCGCGCAGCCGCACTGTTAGAATGTTCTTCGCCATGCCGAGCTTGCTCTGAAACTCGCCGAACCGGCGCAGGCCGAACAGCGCCTCGCGGATGATCAGGAGCGACCACCAGTCGCCGATCGCCTCCAGCGAGCGCGCGATTGGACAGCCATCGCCCTCGAAGCTCGTTCGTTTCACCATCGTGTCGATCCCCTCGTGTGCCTGCCGGACCTGGCAGATCACGCGCTTGCGTGGTTGCATCATAAAACCATTTGCTCTAGATGGCAATTTAGTTTTATGATGAAACCACTGGAGGCGAGCGTGAGATTGACGAACAAGACGGCATTGATCACTGGCGGCAATAGCGGCATTGGCCTTGCGACGGCAAAGCTGTTCGTGGCGGAAGGCGCAAAGGTGGTGATCACCGGGCGCAACAAAGAGACATTGGAGGCTGCCGCGAAGGAGCTCGGTCCGAACGCCGTCGCAATCGTCGCCGATGCGACCGACATCGCCGCGACCGAAGCTGCGATCAAGCAGGGTGCCGATAAGTTCGGCAAGTTCGATATCGTGTTCGCCAATGGTGGGATCGCCGGCGGCACGCCGCTCGGCTCAGCCACGCTGGAGACCTTCGAGAAGGTCATCAGCACCAACCTGACCGGCGTGTTCTTCACCATTCAGTCGGCGCTGCCTTATCTCAACGACAATTCCTCGATCATTCTCAACGGGTCCGTGATCTCCGTGCTCGGCATTCCCGGCTACTCGGCCT
Source organism: Bradyrhizobium sp. 142 (assembly GCF_023074015.1). NCBI lineage: Bacteria > Pseudomonadati > Pseudomonadota > Alphaproteobacteria > Hyphomicrobiales > Nitrobacteraceae > Bradyrhizobium > Bradyrhizobium sp. 142. The sequence continues at coordinate 64,086 of NZ_JADPKQ010000048.1, read as the reverse complement.
ATGGCGCCGCGAAGGCCGGCGTGCGCGCAATGGCGCGGATCATGGCCTCGGAGCTGTCGCCGCGCGGCATCCGCGTCAACGTCGTTGCCCCCGGTGCGATCCGCACGCCGATCTGGGGACCTGCGACCGCGACGCCCGAAGCCGAGAAGGCGTTCGAGAAGCGGATCGCGCTGTCGACGCCGCTCGGGCGCATCGGTGAAACGGATCACGTTGCGAAGACCGTGCTGTTCCTCGCTTCGGACGATTCCGCGCACGTGCAGGGCCAGGAGATCTTCGTCGACGGCGGCGCGGTTGCCTCGCCAGCCGGCGCGCCGATCTATCGCGGTTGATCAATTCAAATGAAAACTAAATCGGTCGGTGTAGCCGGAGCGTTTGCGTCGGCCGGTTCCTTCGTCTTACGGGATGTATTTGCTGAACCTTGCGTGATGCGTTGAACCTTCGCACGCGCTGCCAAGACACTTTTACGGGCAGGGGGCCCATACGGCCCAATTTAAGGAGCCCGTAATGCCAAAGGCAGCTCGCATTCTTTCACCGATTTCAGCACCGCGTATTTACACCGAACAATCCGCCATTCCGGCGAAGCGCTCCGGCACTTCCGAACTCGTGGCAGTGGCGTTGTTCTCCGGCATCGGCCTGTTCGTCTCGCTCATTGCTGTGATCCTGGGCATCCAGGGCGTCTGGTTTTAGCAAAACCGAACACGGGCGCGTCCATCAGCCGCCGTGGGCAATCCAGCGGCGGCTGATGATGTGCGCGTGGCCTCAGGCTGCGTGGAGAGTGGTTGCCGCCTGCAGCGCGCCGGCGAGGGACTTCTCGCGATGGTCCGGCCCGACCTGGATGCCGTCGGCGATGATGAATTCGGGATTCTGGATGCCCATGAAGCCGAACACGCCGCGCAGATAGCTCTCAAGGTGCTCGAGCGATGCGGCGGGCGAGCCCGCGCCGTAATAGCCGCCGCGCGAGATCGCCACGATCACGCGCTTGGCGCCGGCGAGGCCCTGCGGGCCATTCGCGTCATATTTGAAGGTCTTCCCCGCCACCAGGACGCGGTCGATCCAGGCCTTGAGCTGGCTCGGGATGGTGAAATTGTACATGGGCGCGCCGAGCACCACGATGTCGGCGGCAAGGAACTCGTCGAGCACGGCCGCGCTCGCGGCAAGGTCGGGTCCGAGCTCCGCCGGCGCCGGCGCACCTTGCGCGGCGGCAAGGTGGGATCCGGAGAGATGGGCGAGCGGGGTCTGGGTCAGGTCGCGATAGACGATGTCGAGCGCTGGCGTCGCCTGCCGAAGCCGGTCGACGACGGCGGCGGAAACCTGGCGGCTGACGGAGTGGGGGCCGAGCACGCTGGAGTCGATATGGAGGAGTTTCATTTGGGGGATCACCTCTGGTATAGATTTGTAACCCGCACTACATGAGTGACTACCGAAAACCCCGCAAGAACGCACTTTTTTGAGCCATGGGCACATCCCTGAAACCTGCACACATCGATTTGCCTGCCGCGCCGAGGCCGGATCCCAACCATGCCGACTGCCGCGGCGTCGCCTCGATCCTCGCGCGTGTCGGCGACAAATGGAGCGTGTTCGTGATCATGATGCTCGGCGACGGCCCAAAGCGCTTCAATGAGCTCAAGCGTATGATCAACGGTATCTCGCAGCGGATGCTGACATTGACGTTGCGCGGGCTGGAGCGCGATGGCCTCGTCACGCGCACGATCTTTCCGACCATTCCGCCGCGCGTGGACTATGAGCTGACCGATCTCGGTCGCGGGCTCCAGCAGCCGGTGGTGGCGCTCGGGCAATGGGCGGTGGAGCACCAGCAGCAGATCGCCGCGGCGCGAACGCGCTTCGACGAGCGCAACGGCGGTTAAAGTCGAATGGGCTTTGATGGAATGGATGCCAGCCGAGAACTCCGAACACCTCTCCCGACGGGAGACAGGGCTATCGCATATGGGTGCACGATGCGGCGACATCGGCACTGGGCTCCCTCTCCCGCTTGCGGGGGAGGGCTGGGGTGGGGGTGTCTCCGCGTCGGGATTTTTGAGGATTGCGGAGGACATCCCTGCGTGGCGAGAGCCCTCACCCGCCGCGCTCTGCGAGCGCGTCGGCCTCTCCCGCAAGCGGGAGAGGCGGAGCAAGCCCACGGACAATCCTCGTGAATCCATATGCGATAGCCTGCGAAGAGAGAGGTCGGATCGCATCGTAGGATGCGATCCGGGTGAGGGGTTCTGGTCTCACTGAGCGCTGCAGCCCCTCACCCGGATTGCACTGGACGATGCTTCGCATCGCCAGGCGCAATCCGATCTCTCTCCCCGCTGGGGAAAGGTGAACCCGGCCAGCCGAACGAATCTGACTTCATCATCTAGAGCAGCGACACGAGCCCGCCGCCGTGGCGTTCCAGCCGGCCGGCGAGTTCGAGCTCCAGCAGCACCGTGCGCACGATCGCGGGCGAGGCGCCGGACATCCGCACGAGATCATCGATGCCGATCGGCGCCGGGCCGAGCAGGCCGGTGATCTGATCCCGGTCATGTCCTTGCGGATCGCTCTCGAACGGCTCGCTGTCGGGCTCGCCTGCGGTGTGCATCGCCGGCCGCTCCATGATCGGCTGGACCGCGTTGATGATGTCGGCAGCCTCCGTGACGAGTGTCGCGCCCTGCTTGATCAGATCATTGGTGCCGGCGGCGCGCGGATCGAGCGGCGAGCCGGGGACTGCGAACACCTCGCGGCCCTGTTCGGCGGCCATGCGCGCGGTGATCAGCGAGCCCGAGCGGTGCGCCGCCTCCACCACGACCACGCCGAGCGAGGCGCCGGAGATCAGCCGGTTGCGGCGAGGGAAATCGCGGGCACGCGGCTCGTGGCCGAGCGGCATCTCGGAAATGGCCGCGCCGTTCTGGTCGAGGATCGCCGCGAGCAAATCGCCGTGCTCAGGCGGATAGATGCAGTCATGGCCGCCGGCGAGCACGGCGATCGTGCCGCTTGCGACGCTGGCGCGGTGCGCGGCCTGGTCAACGCCGCGGGCGAGGCCCGAGATGACCATAAAACCGGCCTCGCCGAGCTCGCGCGCGAGCAGGCCCGCGAATTTCAGCCCGGCGCCGGAGGCGTTGCGCGAGCCGACGATCGCGATCGTCGGCCGCATCAAGGTTTTTGTATCGCCGCGCACGGCGAGCAGCGGCGGCGCGTCGTCGATCATCGCCAGCCGCGCCGGATAGCCGTCCTCGCCGGGCGCGAGCCAGGCGATGCCGAGCTTGCGGCTCGCGGCGAGTTCGGCCTTGGCCTCGTCGGCGCTAGCGATCCGGCCCGATCGCGCCGCGCCGCCGCGGCGCGCGAGATCCGGCAGCCGCTCCAGCGCCGCGCGCGCGGTGCCGAAATGATCGACCAGCGAACGGAAGGTGCGCGGGCCCACATTGTCGGAGCGGATCAGCCGCAGCCGGTCGACCCGGTCAGCCTCGGTCAGCTCCACACTTGGGTTGATGGCGTCTACGGCGTCTCCTTGCAGGCACAGCATGGAACAACCTGAGGGCGTTGCGCAACAGCTCCGTGCGCTTGCGCGGCTTCGGCGCGATGCTAAAAGCGATGGCAATAAGAAGGGTTTTGTCATGATCTCACTTGCCGACCTGCAGCGCCGCATCGAGAGCGGTGAGCTTTCGCCCGATGCGGCCATCGCCCAATCGCTCGCGGCGATCGAGGCCAAAGAGAAGGACGTCCACGCTTTCGTTCGCCACGACAAGTCGGCGAAGGCGCAAGGCTCCGGTCCGCTGCGCGGCATCGCGGTCGGGATCAAGGACATCGTCGACACCGCCGATTTCCCGACCGAGATGGGCTCGGAGATTTATCGGGACTGGCAGCCGCGCAGTGACGCGCCTGTGGTGATGATGCTGAAGCGGGCAGGTGCCACCATCATCGGCAAGACCACGACCACGGCGTTTGCCTCGCGCGATCCGACACCGACGCTCAATCCGCATAATCTCGGCCATACGCCGGGCGGCTCGTCCTCGGGCTCGGCAGCCGCCGTCGGCGCCGGCATGATCCCGCTGGCGCTGGGCACCCAGACCGGCGGCTCGGTGATCCGGCCCGCCGCCTATTGCGGGGCTGCCGCGATCAAGCCGTCGTTCCGGATGCTGCCGACGGTCGGCGTCAAATGCTATTCGTGGGCGCTCGATACGGTCGGGCTGTTCGGAGCCCGCGCGGAGGATCTCGCGCGCGGATTGCTGGCGATGACCGGTCGCACCGAGTTCTCCGGCATCGTCGCAGCAAAATCGCCGCGCGTCGGCGTGGTCCGGCAGGAGTTCGCCGGCGCCGTCGAGCCTGCGGCTGAGCAAGGGCTGCAAGCCGCAATCAAGGCGGCCGAGCGCGCCGGCGCCAGCGTGCAGATCATCGATCTGCCCGAGGCGGTGCAGGAGGCCTGGCGCATCCACTCGATCGTCCAGGACTTTGAGGCGCATCGCGCGCTGGCCTGGGAATTTTCCGAGCATCACGACGAGATCGCACCGATGCTGCGGGCCAGCCTCGATGCGACGGTCGGCCTGACGCCGAAAGAATATGACGAGGCGCGCCGGATCAGCCGCCGCGGCCGCCGCGAGCTCGGCGAACTGTTCGAGGGTGTCGACGTGCTGCTGACTTATTCGGCGCCTGGCACCGCACCGGCCAAGGAGCTCGCCTCCACCGGCGACCCCCGCTACAACCGGCTGTGGACGCTCATGGGTAACCCTTGCGTCAACGTGCCGGTGCTGAAGGTCGATGGCCTGCCGATCGGCGTGCAGGTGATCGCGCGCTTCGGTAACGATCCGGGTGCACTTGCGGCGGCATGGTTTCTGGAGGAAGCGCTGACGAAATCAGGCTAGCGCCGGTTCGGCAGTGACAGGTGCTGCGCGTTGCGTGTCGATCTGTGCCGTCACGGCAGCTTGCCCGAGCCAGCGTCCGGCGGCCTCGCGGCCGCTCCGGTGTAGCAGGCGGATGAAGCCGCGGCCAAGATCGGCCGAAGAGCGCTGCGCCAGGCCGTCGACCGAATCCTCCGCCGCGATCCTGGACAGCCGCAGCGCCGGTGCCGCGCTGGATTGCGCCCATTCGATCGCCGCGATCTCGGTATTGAGCGCGGCGTTCGCCGCGATCTGGTCGAGACGGCGGTCGATGGCGGCGAGCGTGATCGGCACGTAATTGTCGCGCGCCGGCGTGACCTGGATCAGCAACAAATCGGACGTCGTTGTTTCCTGCGCCAGCCGCAGCAGCGGCGGATTGCCGCCGAAGCCGCCGTCCCAATAGCCCTCGCCGTCGATCTCGACGGCGCAGTGAACCAAAGGCGGGCAGGTCGAAGCCAGCGCGACATCAGCGGAGATGGCCTCGTTGCGAAAGATCTGCTGTCGCCCGTCGCGGATCCGCGTCGCCGCGATCAGCAGCTTTGGGCACTTCGCATCGCAGAGCGCCGCAAAGTTGATGTCGCGCGACAGTGCCTGCCGCAGCGGATCGAGGTCGAACGGATCGAACTGGCCGGAGCGCAGCGTCGGCCCGAATGCGACCGAGCTTCCCGTCGGCGAAAATCCGCCGATCAGCATCAGCGAGCGGAAAGAGGCCTCGTGCATGAGGCGGATCCAGAACCGGCTTAGCCGGGCGCGGGCACCTTCGCGGCCGCCTTCGGCGAAGCCCGACGCGAGCAGAAGCGCATTGATCGCGCCGGCGCTGGCGCCGCTGATGGTGTCGATCTCGATGGTAGGTTCTTCCAGCAAACGCTCCAGCACACCCCAGGTGAAGGCGGCAAAGGTGCCGCCGCCCTGGAGGGCCAGCGACACTTTTTGCGGCGGCCATTGCTCAGAACGGCCTTGGTCGCGCGCAACAGGCACGGGAGTTGTTACGACCAGGGCCGGGGCAGGGCCTTGCGCGACGGGATCTGGCGTCGGCGTTGGCGGCGAGACAGGGGGCGGCTCTGCGGCGGGAGGCGGCGAAGGAGCACCGGACCAGATGTCCGTTGCGAAGAGCAGCCGGCTCGCCGCGGTGCGCGCAGCACCTTGCAAACCATTGTCATGATGCGCGCCGACAATCTTCTCGCTCATTCTGAGCAACCGCGTAAGGCCATCCCATTCGGGGATGACAGGCCTGGAATCCATTCGCCAATACAGCCGTGATTCGGCTCCAAGTTGCGAACGGGATTTGGCACATAATGCGGAAAGGGTGCGGCGGTATACGTACTTTTTTCCGGCTTATGCCCTCTCGCCGATCCGGCTTTCCCTGCCCGATTGCAGCCGCTTGATGTTCTCGCGGTGCGCGTAGAACAGCAACAGCGTCAGCACGGCGGCCAGCGCGGCCAGTGCGAGGTGACCGAACCACCACAGGAACAGCGGCGTGATGAAGGCCGCGACCAGCGCAGAGAGCGAGGAGTAGCGGGTGGTGAAGGCGGTCGCTAACCAGAGCAAGCAGAACACCAGCGCGCCGGGCCAGAACAGGCCGAGCAGGATGCCGATATAGACGGCGACGCCCTTGCCGCCCCTGAATTTAAGCCAGACCGGGAAGAGATGGCCGAGGAAGGCGCCGAGCCCGGCCAGCATCGCGGCATTGGGGCCGGCGATGTAGCCGGCGATCACCACCGCCGCAGTGCCCTTGAGGGCATCGAACAGCAGGGTTGCCGCGGCAAGGCCCTTGCGTCCCGTGCGCAGCACGTTGGTGGCGCCGATACTGCCGGAGCCGATTGAGCGCAGGTCCTGTGTGCCGGCGAGTTTGGTCAGGATCAGCCCGAATGGGATCGAGCCGAGCAGATAGCCGATGACCAACGCCACCGGCAGGAACATTTCAAGCCCCATGGCTGAACCTCCAATGGCCGCATCTCCATGTCGAATTGCGGCGCCGCGCATGATCCTGTCCCGCTGCGCCGTCGCGGCCAAGGGCGAGGTCCGAAACCTTGATCCTCGAGGCATTTCCGTTCCGATTGAATCGGAACGGGGCTCTCGGTTCTTGTTTTGACGCGTTTTCTTTACGCGAACCGGTACCCACTTCGCTCGAAAACGCTCTAGACATGCTCAAAGACCGTCCGTCCGCTGACGATGGTCCGCACCACGCGGCCTGTAAAGCGGGCTTCGTCGAATGGCGTATTTTTGCAGGGCGATTTGAGATCGGCGGGATCTAGAATCCAAGGCGTGTCGGGATCGATCACGATGACATCCGCCGGGCTGCCGACGCGCAGGTTTCCCCCGGGCAGGCCCAGAATCTCGGCCGGCCGGGTCGACATCGCACCGATCAGGGTCTTCAGTTCCAGCTCGCCATTGTGCACCAGCCGCAAGCCCGCCGGCAGCATGGTCTCGAGCCCGACCGCGCCGGGGGCGGCTTCCGCGAACGGCAGGCGCTTGCCCTCCACGTCCTGTGGATTGTGGTCGGACATGATGACGTCGACGAGGCCGGAGGCGACGGCGGCGACCAAGGCGCGGCGGTCGTCCTCCGAGCGCAGCGGGGGCGACAGCTTCAGGAAGGTCCGGTAGGGGCCAATGTCGTTCTCGTTCAGCGCCAGATGGTTGATCGAGACCGAGGCGGTGACGGGAAGCCCAGCATCGCGGGCGCGTTTGAGGATGTCGAGCGAGTCGGTGCAGGACAGCGAGGCGGCGTGATAGCGGCCGCCGGTGAGCGCGACCAAGCGCATGTCGCGCTCCAGCATCACAGCCTCGGCAGCGTTCGGGATGCCCATCAGGCCGAGCCTGGTGGCGAACTCGCCCTCGTTCATGACGCCTTCGGCGACCAGCTTGGGGTCCTCGGTGTGATGCACGATCAGCGCGTCGAAATCGCGCGCATAGGTCAGCGCCCAGCGCATCACCTGTGCGTTGGTGACGCTTCTGTCGCCGTCGCTGAAGGCGACCGCGCCTGCGGCCTTCAACAGACCGAACTCGGTCATCTCCTCGCCGTGCATGCCCTTGGTGAGCGCCGCCATCGGCAAGATGTTGACGATTGCGGTGTCGCGGGCGCGGCGCATCACGAAGTCGACCGTTGCCGAATTGTCGATGACAGGCTCGGTCTCGGGCTGGCAGATGATGGTGGTGACGCCGCCGGTCGCCGCCGCCTGGCTCGCCGAGGCAAATGTCTCGCGATGGCTGAAGCCGGGCTCGCCGACAAAGGCGCGCATGTCGACCAGACCGGGGGCCACGATCTTGCCGGCGCAGTTGACGATGTCGGTGCCTTCCGGGACGCCGGCCGCGCCGATGCCGCGGCGGGTCTCGCGGATGGTACCGTCGGCGATCAGGACGTCGGCGATGCCGTCAAAATCCCGGGAGGGATCGACGACGCGGGCATTGGCAAGCAGGATGGGGCGTCGATCAATCAGCATGGCCATCACGCGTTCGGCAGGTTGCGGGCGAGCGCTTCGAGTACCGCCATGCGCACGGCGACCCCCATCTCCACCTGTTCACGGATCAGGGACTGCGCGCCGTCGGCGACCGCCGTATCGATCTCGACGCCGCGGTTCATGGGACCGGGATGCATCACCAGCGCGTCAGGCTTGGCGTAGGCGAGCTTCTTCTGGTCCAGCCCGAAATAATGGAAATATTCTGATGATGACGGCACGAAGGAGCCATTCATGCGCTCGCGCTGGAGCCGCAGCATCATGACGATGTCGGCGCCTTCCAGCCCTGCGCGCATGTCGCGGGTGACCTCGACACCCATCCGCTCGAGCCCGGGGGGCAGCAGCGTGGAGGGCCCGACGACGCGGACGCGCGCGCCCATGGTGTTGAGCAGGATGATGTTGGAGCGGGCGACGCGCGAATGCAGCACGTCGCCGCAGATCGCGACGACGAGGCCCTCGATGCGGCCCTTGTTGCGGCGGATGGTGAGTGCATCCAGCAGCGCCTGGGTCGGATGCTCGTGCGCGCCGTCGCCGGCATTGATCACGGAACCGTCAACCTTGCGGGCCAGCAGTTCCACCGCGCCGGACGCGTGATGCCTAACCACCAGGATATCCGGGTGCATGGCGTTCAGCGTCACCGCGGTGTCGATCAGCGTCTCGCCCTTTTTCATGGACGAGGAGGACACCGACATGTTCATGACGTCGGCGCCAAGGCGCTTGCCCGCAAGCTCGAACGAGGATTGGGTGCGGGTGGAGGCCTCGAAGAACAGGTTCACCTGCGTCCGTCCACGCAGGACGGTGCGCTTCTTGTCCACCTGGCGGTTGAGCTCGACATATTCTTCGGACAGGTCGAGCAGGCCGGCGATGTCGGCAGCGGAAAGGCCCTCGATGCCCAGCAAATGCCGGTGGCCGAGGACGAAGGTCGATTTCGATGTCATTAAAGCGAGAGCTATAGGCGGGGATGGCCGGGGGGGCAAGGGCCAAAGCCGGGGCGGTGAGTTATCCCCTGATCTGTCGGTGCGGGCTCATCCTCTCCGTCATGCCCGGATAGAAGCGCGAAGCGCGTCTTCGCGCTAGATGTCCCGGGCATCCACGATCTTCTATCGCATTTAGCATAAAAGGACGTGGATGGCCGGGACATAGGCGAGCGGGAGCGAAGCCGTCCTTCGGACGGCTATGCCCGGCCATGACGGTGTGGGGGCTTCCGTTGAAGACAACTCTGACAGCGTTCTTGGTCGCAGCATTTGTTGGCAGTGCCCACGCCCAGTCGCTCCCCGGCGGCTTCGTCTATTTGCGCGACATCGATCCCAGCATCATCCAGGATATCCGCTACGCCACCTCAAACAATTTCGTCGGCCGTCCGCTGAGCGGCTACGGCGCCGGCGAATGCGTGGTGACGCGGGAGGTGGGGATGCGGCTCAGGGCGGTGCAGCAGGAACTGGCGGCGCGGAACCTGTCGCTGAAAATGTTCGACTGCTACCGTCCGGCGCAGGCGTCGCGCGACATGGTCGCGTGGTCGCAGAACGGCCACGAGACCGCCGCCGAGCGGCGCTACAATCCAAAAATTCGTAAGACCGAGCTGTTTCGCCTCGGCTACATCGCGAGCCGCTCGCAGCATTCCACCGGTGCCGCGCTCGACCTGAGCCTGGTCGATCTCAAGGCCGACAATTCCGCCAAATACGATCCGGCGAAAGCCTATGCGGACTGTACGGCGCGGGTCGAGGCGCGGGCGCCGGAAGGCAGCGTCGACATGGGCACGGGCTATGACTGTACCGATGCGAAAGGGCATACCTCGGCACCGTCGATCACGCCGGATCAACGCGCCTGGCGCAGGCGGCTGGTGGCTGCAATGGCCAAGCAAGGCTTTGTGAACTATTCGAAGGAGTGGTGGCATTTTTCCCTGCCCGGAGCAGGTGGGGCGGCCTATGATTTCCCGATCCAGCCGCGGCGGAACTGATTCCGATCCGAGGAAGCAAGATGACGCAGCCCAGCTTCGCAACCCACGAGGTTTTTAACCAATCGCCGCCGTTCGAGGACGTTGACCTGTTCGCTCTGGATCGGCCGCTGGTCGAGGCGGTGAAGGCCAATGGCGGCGCGGCGGCGGAACGGGAGCTGTCCGACTTCGGGAAGCATTGGGGCTCGGCCGCGATGGCCGAGCGCGGTCGTCTGGCGAACGAGAACACGCCGAAGCTGCGGACCTTCGACTCCAAGGGTAACCGCCGCGATCAGGTCGAGTTTCATCCGGCCTATCACGAACTGATGGCGCACAGCGCCCATGCCGGCGTGCACAGTTCGACCTGGAGCGCCGACGGCAAGCCGGCGGGCGATGCCGCCGAGGTCATTCGCGCGACCAAGTTCTACATCGCCGCGCAGGTCGAGACCGGCCATCTCTGCCCGATCACCATGACGCGCGCCTCTGTCGCGGCGCTGGCGATGCAGCCGGACCTGCTCGCGCGCGTGATGCCGGTGCTGTCGACCAGGAGCTACGACCCCAACTTTGCGCCCTGGTGGGACAAGCGCGGCATGACACTCGGCATGGGCATGACCGAGAAGCAGGGCGGCACGGACGTGCGCGCCAACATGACGCGGGCGGTGCGCGATGGGGATGCCTATCGCATCACCGGACACAAATGGTTCATGTCGGCGCCGATGTGCGATGCGTTCCTGGTGCTGGCGCAGGCCGAGCAGGGGCTGACCTGCTTCTTCATGCCGCGCTTCGCGCCGGATGGTTCGGTCAACGCGATCCAGTTCCAGCGGCTGAAGGACAAGCTCGGCAATCGCTCCAATGCTTCATCGGAGGTCGAGTTCGTCGGCGCTTATGCCGAACGGGTCGGCGAGGAAGGCAAGGGCATCCGCACCATCATCCAGATGGTGCAGCTGACGCGGCAGGATTGCGCGATTGCCTCCAGCGGCCTGATGCGTTCGGGGCTTGCGCACGCGCTGCATCACGCTCGTCACCGCAGCGTGTTCCAGAAACATCTTGCCGATCAGCCCTTGATGCAGGCGGTGCTGTCCGACATGGCGCTGCACGTCGAGGCCAGCGTCGCGCTGGTGATGCGGCTCTGCCGCGCCTTCGACCGCACCCCGCACGATGCGGCTGAAGCGGCCTATATGCGGCTGCTGACGCCTGCGATCAAATACTGGACCTGCAAGAGTGCGCCGGCATTCCTGTACGAGGCAATGGAATGCCTCGGCGGCAACGGCTATGTCGAGGACGGCATTTTGGCGCGCCACTTCCGGGAGTCGCCGGTCAACGCGATCTGGGAAGGCTCCGGCAACGTCATGTGCCTCGACGTGCTCCGTGCGCTGGTGCGCGAGCCGGATGCGGCGATGGCGGTGCTGCAATCGCTTGCGACCGAGACGAAGGGCTTGCCCGGAGCGGGCGATGCCGCCGCGTTCATCGGCAAGAGCTTCCGTCGCGTCGACGGCGAGCGCGTCGCGCGGCTAGCGGTCGAGAAACTGGCCCTGCTTGCGGCAGCCGCCGCGCTCAACGGCGTGTCGCCCCGCCATGCCGAACTGTTCGCCGCCACGCGGCTCGCGGCCAACCACGCCGGCATGTATGGCGCGGTGGAGCTGGAGAGCGGTGAGATGCGTGCACTGCTGGAGCGGGCGCTGCCTTGATCGGGGTGTACTCTCACCACTCGTCGTGGCCGGGCTTGACCCGCCCATCCACGTCTTGCCGCGCGGCACGAAGAACGTGGATGCCCGGGACAAGCCCGGGCATGACGGCCTCTCGACAGTTTGCGCGCCTAACGAAAGCCATCTGATGGACACCCTCAATCCCGACCATCCGCCGCTGATCATGACGCCTGCGGACCACACGCCGGGCGTCTGGAAATTCTGGGGCACGGCGCTGTGGGGCCTGCTGATCTTCGCCGCGATGTTCGTCGGCCAGGTCGGCGCCATCCTGCTGCTGGTGGTACTTCGCGGCATTCCGATCAACATGGCCTCGATTCAAATTGTCGGCAGCGAGCCGCAGGCGCTCGCACTATCGGTGATCGCAGGCTTGCCCGCGACGCTGGCGATGGTGTGGCTCGCCATCCGCATCAAGCAGGCATCATTCGCCGACTATCTCGCGCTGTGCTGGCCATCCTGGAAGCAGCTCCTGCTCGGCGCCGTCGGTCTCATCCTGCTCGTGCTGGCCTGGGAGACGGTGTCGCGGAGCCTGGGCCGCGAGGCGACGCCGGGCTTCATGACCGATCTCTTGAAATCGGGCCGCGACAACGGCGCCGCGCTCCTGCTGCTGCTCGCCTTCAGCGTCGCGGCGCCGATGTCGGAAGAAGTCCTCGCCCGCGGCTTCCTCTTTCGCGGCTGGTCGGCAAGCTTCCTGCGCGTGCCTGGCGCGATCGTGCTGTCGTCGCTGGTGTGGACGGCCGTGCACCTGCAGTACGACATGTATTTCCTCGCCGAAGTCTTCACCATTGGCGTCTGGTTCGGCTACATGCGTTATCGGGCCAATTCGCTGTGGCTCACCATCGTGCTGCACGCGCTGAACAACATGACCGCGGTGGTGCTGACGATGTGGTTGGGCGGCTAGGCCAGCTATCATTACAATTGCCGCCCTAACGATCCTCCAATATGTTCAGCAGGAAACTTCACGTACCCTAAATCTGCCATCGCAAGTTCTTGGTGATCAGAATGACTCTGATTGTAGGGTATGCCAACGAGCACATCGGCTTCTTGCTGGGCGAAACTCTTTCTTACGCCTCTGCTGGAAGTAATGGGCAATCCAATAGGCCCTGTGAATGGCGAATTTCATGGGTTAAAGATCCAGATAATCGACGATAACAATGCCGTCGCCTTCGCCTCCTCTAACGCAGCTGATTTAGCGCTTAGGATCATAGCCGAGGTCGCGAAAGACCTTCAAGAAAATGCTCATTTGGATGTGGTTGCGAACGTACACGATCGCTATGTCGCGCACCGGAATGGAGCTCAATACGATCCGCCGGATTGTGACTTCCTCGTACTCAAAATAGAGGGCGGCAGGAAACGCTTGGCAGAGATAAGAGACGGCAGCGTGAGGTACGTCGAGCGGGCATACATTGGGGATCCAGCACAGTACAAAAGGCTCTTGGAACTTCGAAAGCCTTTCGAGGGTCCAAAGCAACAGACTGTAGTGAACCCTGACGGCTCGACGAAGATCGAGCCAATAGACTACGACAACGGTCTACGAGAATTTATCGAGCTGGGATTTGCTCTCCAATCTTTGGTGGAGCAGCGTAGAAGGGATGGTGTGGGCGCAATCGCGGGCAACATTATTCGGATCGTGGATGCCCGAATATCTCGCAAGTTGGAGTATCTTCAGACCCACGAGGCAAGCGTTACAGGGGCTGAAGGGGCAGGTGGATACTCGCTGTTGGCCTCCAATTCCGGGAAAAGGGGAATTGGCATCTATTACGTGGCAGGGAGGCTTGGGTTCGTCATGATCGCCGGAGATACGGAGAGTTGCCGCAAGCTTGACGCAGAGTCGCTGGACATGTTCAAGCAGTTGGCGGAAGACCAATTCGGGCTAAATCTCTCCTAACAAAAATTGCTGTATTGTGAATGGTAGTAAGGCCACAAGCGGCCATCATCTTTCTGAATGGTTGGGTCTTAGATTTAGGGACTGCTTGCCACTAGCGCGATCGCGATCGGCATCGTGATCGCCGCCAAAATCGTTTGCAGCGTGATGATCTGCGCTAGGAGCGGCGCGTCGCCGCCCATCTGGCGGGCCAGCACGTAGGCGCTGGGCGAAGTCGGCACCGCCGCGCAGATCGCGACGATCGCAAGGCTGTCGCCGGACAGGCCGAACCATGCGGCGAGCGCCAGCGCCAGCACCGGCATCAGCACCAGCTTGAACGCCACGCCGATCGACGCGCTCACGCTCGGGCGCAGCAGGCCGTTGAGCTGTAGTCCGGCGCCGGTGACGAGCAGGCCGATGGCCAGCGACGAGCGGCCGAGTGCGTCAGCGACCTCGTGCCAGATCTTCGGCAGCGGCAGGTGGACGATGTTGACGAAGAGGCCGATGGCGCAGGCCCAGATCAAGGGATTGCGGATCACCGTCATGACAATCGCGAGCGGAGATTGCTTCTTGGGCGATGCATAGTGCGCCAGCACTGCGACGCTGAACACGTTGACCAGCGGAATGATCGCGACCATCGCGACCGAGGCCAGCGCCAGGCCGACATTGCCGAACATGTTGGCGGACACCGAAAGCGCGACATAGGTCTGCCAGCGCGTCGCACCCTGGAAGATCGAGGTGAAGGCGGGGCCGTCGATGTCGAGCCGCGCCAGGGCAGGGCGGAGCGCGAGGCACAAGAGCGAGATCGCGAGCACCGACAGCAGCAGCGCGCCGCCGACGCCGGCGACCGGCACCCTGGACAGGTCCGCCTTCACCAGTGTCTGAATCAGCAGCATTGGGAACAGCACGAAATAAGTCAGCCGCTCCAGCCCGTGCCATTGCGTATCCAGCCGCATCAAGCTGCGCTTGAGCACGACGCCGAGCACGATGAGGATGAAGACCGGCAGCAGCGCCGCGATCACCACGGCCATGGGTCAGCCAGGCCCCGAAGTTGCGCGAAGATTGGCGAGCCGATCGAGCGCACCTTGTAGGATGAAGATCGCTGCGTGCTCGTCGATGACCTCGGCGCGCTTGGCGCGGCTGACGTCCATGCCGATCAATTCGCGCTCCACTGCGGCGGTCGACAGACGTTCGTCCCAGAGCCCGATCGGCAGTGTGGTGAGGCCGGCAAGATTGCGGGCGAAGGCGCGGGTCGATTGCGCGCGCGGGCCCTCGCTGCCGTCCATGTTGATGGGCAGGCCGAGCACGAAGCCGACGGCCTTGCGCTCGGCCGCAATCGCGAGCAGGCGGGCGGCATCCTGCTTGAAGGCCTTGCGCTGGATGGTCTCGACGCCGGTCGCCAGCCGTCGGTCCGGATTGGACACTGCGACGCCGATGGTCTTGGTGCCGAGGTCGAGGCCGACCAGCCCGCCGCGTTCGGGCCAGTGGGTTGCAGCATCGATCAGGGGCAGGATAAGAGCCGGCATGGCATCAGCGCATAGCATGCGCCGCGCTGCGGAGTGAACCAGAACAATGGATGCACTGACACTATTCGGCCTGGTTGCCGTGACCGCGATGCTGGTCTGCTATGCTTTGGAGGACCGCAGCCACTGGTTCGTGCTGCTGTTCGCCGGGTCCTGCGCGCTCGGCTCGGCCTACGGCTTCCTGCAGGGCGCCTGGCCGTTCGGCGTGGTCGAGGCGATCTGGGCCGTTGTGGCGCTGCGGCGATGGCATCTGAGAGGCTAGCGATGGGCCTCAAGACGTGTCCCTCGGGCGCGGCACTTGTGAAATCGCATTGCGCACACGCGAGAACATCGATCATTTGTTGCATACTTCACACAAGCGAAGTCGCATTCCATGACATGATGTCGCGCGCTCGGCAGCCGGCATCGGTTGACGCGTTGGTTGTAGAGCGATAAGCTTATCAGGCTAAGGTAGTTGGAGTGACGACCCCCGATTTTGAAGAATTATTGGCAGTGGACGGCTGATCAGGCCGCGCTGCAGTCTCGGCGCAATTTTTTAGGCGCCCGTACGTCCAGTACTCATCCGAATTTTCGAGAGGTCATTATGTTCATCAAGCCAAGCCTGATCGCGGGCTCAGAAAGGCGATTCAAGCAAGCCGAGTTTTCACCCGATGCATTGAACCGGAAATTGGGCGACGGTCCGATCGAGATGACCGTCGAAAAGAAGCGCTTGCGCCAGCGCCAGCTCTTCGCCGAGACACGGGACGTGCAGGCGGCCGAGATCGGCCTCGAGCGGATCATCGAGGGCAATGATCTCGACAGCATCAACTATCTCGCCAAGGGTACGGCCGCCTCACGTCCGGTTTGCCGTATTCAGCTCAGGGATCTCAAGTCAAATCTGATCGGCTATGGGTCGGGCTTTCTGATCGGGCCCGGCCTGCTGCTGACGAATCATCACGTCTTCGGCAAGCCGGCCGACGCAGCCAATTCGATCGCCGATTTCAACTACGAATTGGACATTTCGGGAGAAGAGCGTGTGCCGGTCAGATTCGCATTCGAGCCGGGCAAATTCTTCTACACCAACGACGGTCTCGATTTCTCGATCGTCGCGGTGGCGCCGACGTCGCTGTCGGGGAGCGGGCGGCTCGTAGATTGGGGATGGTTGCCGCTCAGCGGAGCGGCGGGCAAGGCGGATCCCGGCGAGTACCTGACCATCGTCCAGCATCCCAGCGGGCAGATGAAGCAGGTCTGCGTCCGCGAGAACAAGTTGCTCAAATACGTCGGTGACTTCCTCTGGTACAAAACCGACACCACTGCCGGGTCATCGGGCTCGCCGGCGTTCAACCGCTTCTGGCAGGTGGTCGCGCTACACCACAGCGGTGTTCCGAGGAAGGATGCGCAGGGCCGCACGTTGACCAAAGACGGCAAGGTCTGGGATGCGTCGATGGACGAAACCTCGATCGATTGGATCGCCAACGAGGGCATCCGGATCAGTTCGATCGTCGCCGATCTCAAGATTGCGGTTGGCTCTCATCCCTTCATCAGGCCAGTGCTCGATGAGGAAGAGCCGCCAACCCGGCACGAGGTCGAGAGAGTCCTGCCGCCGGCCGCCGCAACTCCGTACGGAGCCAATGTCTGGGTCGAGCAATCTGTCGACGGGACCTCGCTGGTGGTACCGATCCGCGTGCCATTGCCGATGTTCAGGAAGGAACTTCCGATGGCCGCGCTGGCGCCCGTGCCGAGCCCCGCGGGAAGCAATGGCGGGGCTTCGAACGGCGGCATGCAGAACGGCAGCATGCCCTTAATCGCTCCGCCGGCCGGCCTGCTGCCCCGCATCAGCGCGAAGAACGGCCTACCCATGGAGGCCGTTCACATCGATCAGGCGACGCTGAAATCGCGTCCCGGATACAAGGCGAATTTTCTCGGCAGCGGCAAATTCTCGGTCGCCTTGCCGAAGATTCCCGCCTCCCTCAAATCCAGGGTCGCGATGTTGAAGGGAAGATCCAAGCAGTCCGAATTGAATTATTTCAATTATAGCGTCGTTATGAACAAGGAGCGCAGGCTCGCCTTCTTCAGCTGCGTCAACATCGACGGCGGTAAGCAGCAGGACGTCGGCAAGCGCGAAGGCGATTCCTGGCTGCGCGATCCGCGCATCGATGACGATGCCCAGATCGGCGACGAGTTCTACCGCAAGCAGGCCACTTTCGAGGCGGATCGCAGCAAGAACCCGTTCGACCGCGGTCATCTCGTGCGCCGCCTGGATGCGACCTGGGGCGATACCGTCGCCGAGGCCAAACAACACGGCGACGATTCCTTCCATTTCACCAATTGCTCGCCGCAGTTCTTCTCATTCAACCAGGGCAAGCAGCTCTGGGCAGGACTTGAGGACTATACGCGCGACGTTCTGCTCGACGGCGAGGAAAAAGGCATCGTGATGAACGGGCCGGTCTTCGACGGTCCGGATGCCGATGGATCCGATTTGCCTAATCCGGCCGGCCGGCCGCACACGGATCCGAGCTTCGGCGGCGTTCAGATTCCGAAATATTTCTGGAAGATACTGGTCCGACGCGATGACGGCGGTCTCAAGGCGGCGGCATTCCTGATGAGCCAGACGAAGTTGGTCATGGAGATCGACCGGATCCAGGAGGCGGATCTGCTCAAGCGGATGTCCGAAGAGGATGTCAGCGTGTTTCAGGTCTCGATCGCGGACCTGGCGAAATTGACCAAGCTCGATTTCGGCAATCTCGCCGACGCGGATTCGCACGAGGCGACCTCGGTCGGCCCGCGTCGGATCGAATCCTATGAGGACATTCGAATCTAGGGCTTCGTCCTGATACGAATGACATAGGTTGCGGAGGCGCAGAGCGAGACCCGACGCGGTGTCCAGCGATCCGGGCGAGGGTCATGGTGTGCTCTGTCGAGACACACAGCAAGACCCTCACCCGCGTGTCGATGAATTTCGCGCGCTGGAATGCGGTGGTCAGGCCGCGATGACGTCGTCGTCTTTCTTCAGGCAGGAGATGAAACCACCGAGCGCGCTGAATTGATGTCCGGCACGGCGCTGGATGAAGAGCGTCTCGACGCGCGCGTGCGATGGGCTCAGCGTGTGGATCGACACGCTGCCGTTCATCGCGTTGCGTTCGACAACGGTGCGCGGCAGCAGCGTGACACCCATGTCGGCGGCAACGCAGCCGATCATCCCGTCAAGCGTGCCAAGTTCGAAGCGCGCGGCCGACGGCCAGCCGAACTCGACGAAGATCTGTTCGAGCCGCTGGCGGTAGGTGCAGCCGGTGCGGAACACCAGCGCGGTTGGACCGGACTCCGGCGTGCCGGCGCGCAGCTCGGCAAGCGAGCTCCAGCGCCGCGCGCTGACCAGAACCAGCTCCTCGCGGAATGCACTTGTCGCGGTGAGGTCGGCATGCGCGATCGGACCTGCGACGAAGGCGCCGTCGAATGTTCCTTCGAGCACGCCCGCGACGAGGTCGGCGGTGGTTGCCGTCCGCAGGCCCAGCCGCACGGCGGGAAAGCGGCGGTGGAAATCGGCGAGCAGGGGCGGCAACCGTACCGCTGCCGTGGTCTCCATCGAGCCGATCGCCAATGGTCCTTTGGGCTCGCCATCGTCACGGGCGGCGAGCACGGCTTCGCGCGACAACGCTGTCATCCGTTGCGCGTAAGGCAACAGCCTTTTGCCGGCGCCGGTCAGGGTCATGCCGCGGCTGTGACGCTCGAACAGCGGCGTGCCGATCTCCGCCTCCAGCGCTTTCACGCGCTGGGTGACGTTCGATTGCACCGTGTTGAGCTCTTCGGCGGCGCGGGTGATGCCGCCGGTGCGGGCCACCGCGGCGAAGGTCTGGATGTCGCTGAGTTCCATGGCATCGTTTCGCTTTAGAGATGGCAGCGTTCGCTAGAATTCAATTTCCGCGAATTCTAATCCGGCCTAACCTTGCTGTCGAGAGTGGAGGAGCCATGTCGATCACGACGCCTTTGACCCAGCTCCTGGGGATCAAGCATCCGATCCTGCTAGCGCCGATGGACATCGTTGCCGGCAGCCGGCTTGTGACGGCCGTCAGCCGCGCCGGCGGCTTTGGCATTCTGGGCGGTGGTTATGGCGAGAGGGAATGGCTGGAGCGAGAGACGGCGAAGCTCGCCAGCTTGTCAGCGCCGTTCGGGATCGGCTTCATCACCTGGAGTCTCGCCAAGCGGCCTGAGCTTCTCGACATCGCGCTCGCCGCAAAACCATCGGCGATCATGTTGTCGTTCGGCGATCCCGCACAGTTCGCATCAAGGATCAAGTCTGCAGGTGCGCGCCTGATCTGCCAGGTGCAGGACGAGGCGATGGCGCGGCAGGCGCTCGATGCCGGCGCCGACATCCTGATCGCGCAGGGGACGGAGGCGGGCGGTCACGGTGCCTCCCGCACAACCGTCGATCTCGTGCCCGCGATCGTCGATCTCGCGGCTGGCCATGTGCCGGTGGTCGCGGCGGGCGGCATTGCCGACGGGCGCGGGCTTGCCGCGATGATGATGCTGGGGGCAAGCGGCGTGCTGCTCGGCACGCGCTTCTATGCGAGCCAGGAGGCCGACGGCGCGGAGGAAGCCAAGCGGCGCATCTGCGCGGCCAATAGCGGCTCGACCGTGCGCGGCATCATCTTCGATCTCTCCCGCAACAATGTGTGGCCGGCGCCGTTCACCGGAAGATGCCTGGTCAACGACCATGCCAGGCGCTGGATCGGCCGCGAGGTCGAGCTGATGCAGAATGTCGCCGCGGTCGCAGCGGAGTATGCTGCGGCAAAAGCGGCGGGCAATTTCGCCGTCGCGGCGGTGATCGCGGGCGAGGCCGTCGGCCTGATCCATGATATTCCACCGGCGGCAGAGATTGTGGAGCGGATCACGGTTGAAGCTGAGCAGCTGCTTGAGGGATGGCGAAATTCAGTGGGTGTCTACCCTTTCTCCCCCTGTGGGAGAAGGTGGCGCGGATGCAATCCGCGCCGGATGAGGGGTCTGTCTCCGCGGACACAAACCCCTCACCCGTCTCGTCGCTGCGCGGCGAGCCACCCTCTCCCACAAGGGGAGAGGGATTTCAGCGAGCGAACAAGTGAGACGCAACCATGTGGCCTGACCATCGATTGATCGATCTCTTCAAGACCGAATTCCCGATCGTGCTGGCGCCGATGGCCGGCGTGATGGACGCGGAGCTGGTGATCGCCGTCGCGGAAGGCGGCGGACTCGGCTCGCTGCCGAGCGCGATGCTGTCGCCCGAGAAGGCGCGCGAGCAGGTCAACATCATCCGCCAGCGCGTCCGGGCGCCGGTCAACATGAACTTCTTCTGCCACACGCCGGTCGAGCTTGATGCGGCGGCGGAAGCGCGCTGGAAGGCGCGTCTTGCGGGCTACTACAAGGAGTACGGACTCGACCCGGCGGCGCCGATCAATGCGGCCAACCGCGCGCCGTTCGACGCCGGCTTCTGCGCGGTTGTCGAGGAGCTGAAGCCGGAGGTCGTGAGCTTCCATTTCGGACTGCCGGATCAGGCGCTGCTCAAGCGGGTCAAGGCGGCGGGCTGTCTCGTGATTTCCTCGGCGACGACCGTGAAGGAAGCGGTCTGGCTCGAGCAGCACGGCGCCGATGCCGTGATCGCGCAAGGCGCGGAGGCGGGCGGCCATCGCGCCATGTTCCTGACCGAGAACATAAGCGAGCAGCCCGGCACCTTCGCGCTGGTGCCGCAGGTGGTGGATGCGGTGAAGGTGCCCGTGATTGCAGCCGGCGGCGTCGCGGATGGGCGCGGCATCGCAGCCGCCTTCGCACTCGGCGCCGCCGGCGTGCAGATCGGCAGCGCCTACCTTCGCTGTCCGGAATCCAAGGTGAGCGCGACGGGGCGCGCCGCGCTTGCCGCGGGGCGCGATGATTCCACCGTCATCACCAATGTCATGACCGGGCGGCCGGCGCGCGGTGTCCAGAACCGCCTGATGCGCGAAGCCGGCCCGATCTCGCCGGATGCGCCGCCGTTTCCCCATGCCGCGACCGCGCTGGGGCCGCTGAAGGCTGCCGCGGAGAAGCAGGGCAGGGTTGATTTCACCAATCTCTGGGCCGGCCAGGCCATTGCCATGGGTCGCGAGCTGCCGGCGGCAGAATTGACCCGGGATCTCGCGAAATCGGCCCTGGCGCGCCTGCGCCAGATGGCAGGCTAGGGCGCGATGAGATTGAGAAGAGTGATCATCGCGCCTTAGGTTATTGTTTAAGCATGATCTTTTCGGAAAACCGCTGCGCACTTTTCCGATCATGCTCTAGAGCGCCGGTTGCGGCGCAAAACCGGCCTCTGCTATACGGCGGTTAGGTATTGCCGTGAGAGGCCTTATATGTCCGTCGACGCTGCTACCGTCCGCCGCATCGCGCATCTGGCGCGCATTGCGGTCTCCGAGGACGATGTTCCGCACCTGCAGGGCGAGCTCAACGCCATGCTCGCCTTTATCGAGCAGCTCTCGGAGGTCGATGTCGCGGGCGTCGAGCCGATGACGTCGGTCATCCCGATGCAGATGAAGAAGCGCGCCGATGTGGTCAATGACGGTGAGATCGCCGACGATATCGTTGCCAACGCGCCCACGACCGAAGGCCATTTCTTCCTGGTGCCGAAAGTCGTCGAGTAACTACCTCAATCAGGACCGTGTCCGATGTGCCTGCTATGCGACGATGAGAAGGCCTATCAGGCCTATATGAATTATCTCGACAAGATGGAGCGGCAGGGCAAGGCTGCCGACCCCAATGTGGCCGTCAATGCCATCCTCGACGAGATCGAGGCGGCTGCGAAAGCTTCGTCCAAGAAAGACGACCCGGCCAACGACAAGACCCTGTCTCCATTTTTCTGTAGCCCGATCAATAAATGACCGATTTGACATCACTGACGCTCGCCGAGGCCCGCAAGGGCCTCGCGGCCAAGACTTTCACGTCACTCGAGCTGACCGATGCGCATCTTTCCGCAATCGAAGCCGCGCGCGCGCTCAACGCCTTCATCCTGGAGACGCCGGACCAGGCCCGTGCCATGGCGCGCGAGGCCGATACCAAGATCGCCAAGGGCGGCGGCGGCCCGCTCGCCGGCATCCCGCTCGGCATCAAGGATCTGTTCGCGACGAGGGGCGTGCGCACCACAGCGTGCTCGAAGATCCTCGGCAATTTCGTGCCAACCTATGAGTCCACCGTCACCTCGCAGCTCTGGCGCGACGGCGCCGTGATGCTGGGCAAGCTGAACAACGACGAGTTCGCGATGGGCTCGTCGAACGAGACCTCCTGCTTCGGCCCGGTCGGCAATCCCTGGCGGCGCGACGGCTCCAACACGACGGTGGTGCCGGGCGGCTCGTCCGGCGGCTCGGCGTCGGCGGTGGCCGCACTGCTCTGCATGGGGGCGACCGCGACCGACACCGGCGGCTCGATCCGCCAGCCGGCCGCCTTCACCGCGACCGTCGGCATCAAGCCGACCTATGGTCGCTGCTCGCGCTGGGGCATCGTCGCCTTTGCCTCCTCGCTCGACCAGGCCGGTCCGATCGCGCGCAGCGTGCGCGATGCCGCGATGCTGCTGCGCTCGATGGCCGGTCACGATCCGAAGGACACGACATCCGTGGACATTGCCGTGCCGGATTACGAGGCCGCGATCGGCAAGTCCCTGAAGGGCATGAAGATCGGCATCCCCAGGGAGTATCGCCTCGACGGCATGCCCGCCGAGATCGAAAAGCTTTGGGAAGCGGGCGCGGCCTGGCTCAAGAGCGCCGGTGCCGAGCTCGTCGAGGTGTCGCTGCCGCACACCAAATACGCGCTGCCGGCCTATTACATCGTGGCGCCGGCGGAAGCCTCCTCCAACCTCGCGCGTTATGATGGTGTGCGCTACGGCTTGCGCGAGCAGGGCAGGAACATCACCGAGCTGTACGAGAACACCCGCGCCGAGGGTTTTGGCGCCGAGGTCAAGCGGCGGGTCATGATCGGCACCTACGTGCTGTCGGCCGGCTACTACGACGCCTATTATCTGCGCGCCCAAAAGGTGCGCACGCTGATCAAGAAGGATTTTGAGGATTGCTTCGCCAAGGGCGTCGACGCGATCCTTACCCCGGCGACGCCGTCGGCCGCCTTCGGCATCGGCGAGAAGGGCGGCGCCGACCCTGTCGAGATGTACCTGAACGATATCTTCACGGTGACGGTGAACATGGCGGGCCTGCCGGGCATTGCGGTGCCCGCCGGCAAGGACGCACAAGGCCTGCCGCTTGGCCTGCAGCTGATCGGCCGCCCGTTCGACGAGGAGACGCTGTTCTCGCTCGGCGAGGTGATCGAGCAGGCCGCAGGTCGCTTCACGCCCGCGAGGTGGTGGTGACGCTGGCGGCCTACATCGCCAGCCTCGACGGCGCTTCGTCTGCGCCGGATCTCAGCGCGCCGCTTGCCGGTCTCTGGTGGGCCGCCAAGGGCGACTGGGACCAAGCGCACAAGATCGTCCAGGACGACAACAGCAGCGAGGCGGCCTGGGTGCACGCTTACTTGCACCGCGTCGAAGGCGATCTCGGCAATGCTGGCTACTGGTATCGCCAGGCCGGCCAGCCCACGGCAAAGGATTCATTGCAGGTGGAGTGGAAGCGGATCGCTGCCACGCTGCTCGGGAGCAAGACATGAGCACGGCCACGCACAAGCTTCTCAAGGGCGCCACCGGCGACTGGGAGATGGTCATCGGCATGGAGATCCATGCCCAGGTGACCTCGAACTCAAAGCTGTTCTCCGGTGCCTCCACCGCGTTCGGCGGCGAGCCGAACAGCCACGTGTCGCTGGTCGACGCGGCGATGCCCGGCATGTTGCCGGTCATCAACGAGGAATGCGTCAGACAAGCTGTCCGGACCGGGTTGGGGCTGAACGCACAGATCAACCTGCGCTCGGTGTTCGATCGCAAGAACTATTTCTATCCGGACTCGCCGCAGGGCTACCAGATCAGTCAGTACAAGTCGCCGGTCGTCGGGGAGGGCGAGGTCGAGGTCGAACTGGACGGCGGCAGGACCGCGACCATCGGGATCGAGCGGCTGCATCTGGAGCAGGATGCCGGCAAGTTGCTGCACGATCAGTCGCCGAACATGTCCTATGTCGACCTCAACCGCTGCGGCGTGGCGCTGATGGAGATTGTCTCCAAGCCCGACATCCGCGACGCCGAGCAGGCCAAGGCCTATGTGACCAAGCTGCGCTCGATCCTACGCTATCTCGGCACCTGCGACGGCGACATGGAGAAGGGAAGCTTGCGCGCCGACGTCAACGTCTCCGTGCGCAAGCCCGGCGCGCCGCTCGGCACCCGCTGCGAGATCAAGAACATGAACTCGATCAACTTCATCGGGCAGGCGATCGAGTACGAGGCGCGGCGCCAGATCGAAATCCTCGAGGACGGCGGCCAGATCGATCAGGAGACCCGCCTCTACGACCCCAACAAGGGCGAGACGCGCTCGATGCGGTCCAAGGAAGAGGCGCATGACTACCGCTACTTCCCCGATCCCGATCTGTTGCCGCTGGAGTTTTCGCAAAGCTTCGTCGACGAGTTGAAGGGGAAGCTGCCCGAGCTGCCGGACCAGAAGAAGACGCGCTTTGTCGCCGACTTCGGCCTGTCGGCCTACGATGCGAGCGTGCTGGTCGCCGAGCGCGAGAGCGCTGTGTTCTACGAGACCGTGCTGGACAGGCTCGCCAACCGCGCCCGCGATGGCAAGATGGCGGCGAACTGGGTGATCAACGAGCTGTTCGGCCGCCTCAACAAGGAAGGCCGGGATATTACGGGCTCTCCGGTTAGCGCCGAGCAGTTAGCTGCGATCGTCGATCTGATCGGCGAGGGCACGATCTCCGGCAAGATCGCCAAGGATCTGTTCGAGATCGTGTGGCAGGAGGGCGGCGATCCCCGCGCGCTCGTCGAAAGCCGCGGCATGAAGCAGGTCACCGATCTCTCGGCGATCGAAAAGGTGGTCGACGACATCATCGCGGCCAATCCCGACAAGGTCGCGCAGGTCAAGGACAAGCCGCAGTCGCTCGGCTGGTTCGTCGGCCAGGTCATGAAGTCGTCGGGCGGGAAGGCCAACCCGCAGAGCGTCAACGACCTGCTCAAGTCCAAGCTCGGCATCTGACGTCGCGCGTTCGAACGAGGTGACGGATACTCCGTCACCTCGCTTTCAGTTCGAGATGCGACGCTCGCGCGCGTCGCCGACGGCCAACACCATCCCGCTCCAACCGTGAAGTCGCGACCGAATCGCCGCGACGCGATTCGCGCAAAAAGGTGACTTGGACGCGCTCCGGCCAGCGTTCGCGCCGTTGTGCACGAAAATATTTTCGTTGCCAAAATTCGCGACTCAGAGTCCGCGGAACGCCCTTGCGGCACGATCAAACGAACGGCGATGCGCATCATCGCGTCGATCATGCGCAATGCATATGCGCAGAATAATACTTGCAGCATAGAGTTTTCTCGCAATCGCTGCCTTCGCTAACGTTGACGCGACGGCGCTGTTTGCGATCACAGGCATGCGCCACCTCGCGCACTTCCATCGAGCGCGCGAGGCGCAAGCCCTTTGCGTCGTCAACACTTCCTTAAGCGAGACGCTGTTTTTTTCGTTGTGTTGGTGTATTCGGGATGTAGTGCATCTCGATCCCCGAGTGCACGCAGCGATTAAAGCCATCTCACACATCGGAGGGCAACATGGCCAAGAAAGCGAAGAAGGCGAAGAAGGCGAAGAGCGCAGTGAAGAAGACTGCGAAGAAGACCCGCAAGGTCGCGAAGAAGAAGAAGTAACTTCGACTTCTGAAGTTGCCGGCTCCTAGAGAGCCGGCACGTCATCAGCGCCTCCTAGAAAGGTTCTGGTCGACGATAGAGGGTGTCGGCGAGACATCAGGTCAACGGTCGGATCGTCCTCTTCCGCGGGTTCGCTCGCCGAAGTCCGGTCCGGCAGAAGAAACGAGTTTTCTTCGTTCGGTGCGGGTGTCCTTCACGGGGCTCCGCAATTTCACCGGCGGCCTACAGGCCAACGTGGAATCTGATCCTGACGTGTTCGCCGACGCCCTCGTTCCTTGAGGCCGGGGCATTGCCGGCATTTCCTTTCCCGACATTGCTGATCTGACCGTGACGTGGCAGCGCTGGCCCTGGGGCAGGCGAGAGCCGCGGCTTTGTCGTACGCGACGTCGTGCACCGTTTCGCCATTTGCGGTGTCATCGCCCGGCTCCGACCGGGCGATCCAGTCCGCCGCGGCGGTCGTTATCAATCCCGGAGCCTCTGGAATACTGGATTCCCCGCCTGCCGCCTTCGCTAAAGCTTCGGCGCCCCTGGATCTCAACCCCGGCGAAGCCTTGGCGTAGCCGGGTCGTGGGGGGACGGAGTGGGGTGCGGCCACGGCCGTGCGCATCTGACCATGCACGATGGTTATCGTTGTCCGAAAATCACAAGGTAAACCGACTCTGACGAATCGCAGAAGTGCCCGTCAATTGCGGACTTCTTGCATTCCGCTTTCGCGCGTGGAACTCGCGCGTTTACGTTGCCTTCATCGCGATGCTTAAACTGCCATTCAAATTTGCCCGCCATCATCGCTGCCAACAAGCCGGCAAACGGCATGGGGATGAGTTGAACAGCGCATGATCCCGGAAAACTGGTTTTGCGGTTTTTCGGGACGGATCATGCACCAATCAGAGTTGGACGGGAGCCGCGCTCGGGGGAACGAGGCGGCACAAGAAAAAGGGGATGCGTGATGTTTCAGGGTACTTTCGATCTGGAGACGGCGACGCCGATCGACGGGAGCGCGCTGTCGGACGTGCTGTTCGAGCGCGGGATCTATTGGGCGAGCGGCCGCTCCGGTCTCGTCGATCTCGTCGCCGCGCACAAATGGTTCAATCTCGCCGCGCTGAAGGGCCGCAAGGACGCCGTGGAGCTGCGCCAGGAAATCGCCGGGCAGATGTCGGACATCGAAATCTCGGCCGCGCAGCGCGAGGCGAGGGCGTGGGTCTGCGCGCATTGAGCGGAGAAACGCATCGGCCCCGTGCTTTTGACGGGTGGGCCTGGTCGCGCCGAAACAAGTTCGTTCACGGTGCTGCCGCCCAGCCCAACGCGGCATGGGTGGCCCAGACAGGTCCGACAGGACTGGCCAGTGGGTGCCGATTCAGGTCGTGCCCGACGAATGCGATCTGGAACTCGGACGGCCGCACAAGGCTGGCGTCGTGCCCCAGAGCGTTCCGACGGCGCAAGTTGGGCGTCTGATTCAAGGTCTGGCGGCGAAGCGGTGCTGATTTTGCCCCCGCATTGGCGGATTGGTCGATCCCGCCTCTCTACGGGCGCGCACATATGCACATATGCACATATGCACATATAGAGAGGGCGCGAATCGGGCTGCGCTCGCGACCCGCAGATGCTTTGGCCAGGCTTGCGCGTCCGGTCAATGGCGGCTTTTAGGTGAAAGAACGCTCCGACCTCAATTCTGCCGCTTGCGGGTCGCCGCCGGGTCGGGCATACCCCGCATATTGGAGACGTGGCCGAGTGGCTGAAGGCGGCGGTTTGCTAAACCGTTATAGGCTTGTAAAGGCCTATCGAGGGTTCGAATCCCTCCGTCTCCGCCAAAAATCTCAAATAAGTAATTGATTTATCTGGCTTTGTGCCGGTTTGGCTTGAGCCCGTCCTCGGCCGCCTCAAGCCGGCGATGGCGCATGTGCTGCGTTTGCCGCCGATGCTGCCGGGAGCGATCGGGGAAAGGGGTCTCTACTCCACGCTGGCGGTACCGCGGCGCAGGTCGGCCTCAATCTGCAACCGCGTGCCGCCGCCGAAGCGGGCGCGGTACACCTGCAGATTCTCCATGATCCGCTGCACATAGTTGCGTGTCTCGGAGAACGGGATCAGCTCGACCCAGTCGACCGCATCGACCTTCGGGTCGCGCGGGTCGCCGTAGCGGTCGACCCACTTCTTCACGCTGCCGCGCCCGGCATTGTAGGCGGCAAACGTCATGATGTAGGAGCCGCGGTAGTCTTCCAGCAGACCGCCGAGTTCGGCCGAGCCGAGCGTGGCGTTGTAGGCCGAGTCGTTCTTCAGCCGCGACAGATCGTAGGTGCCACCGTGCCGCTTGCAGACATAGCGCGCCGCGTCCGGCGTCACCTGCATCAGGCCATAGGCCTGCGCCGGCGAGACCACTGAGGGGTTGAACGCGCTCTCCTGCCGCGCGATGGCGTAGATGATGCTGCGCTCGACCTGCGGGCCGATCGGTGTGAACTGCGGAATGCCGTTGACGGGGTAGGCATAGAAGTCGAACGGCAAACCGCGATTGAGCGCGGCCTTGCCGAGCAGCAGCATCCCGCGCGCATCGCTGTAGCGTTGGGTGAGCTCGCCGAGGCCGGTGAGGGCTTCGGGATCGCCGTTCTCGCCCATGTCGGCGAGAACAGGCACGGCCATCTCGCGCTCGTCGAGCTCGTAGAGCAACTGCGCGGCGCGCACGATCTCGAGACGTTCGGCGCCGCGCCCGCGCGGCTGGCTGTTGAGCTCGATCTGCGGCAGGCCGAGTTTTGCGCGTGCGAGCTGGCCGTAATAGCTCGTGGATTGTTCGGCTGCCCGCGCATAAGCGTTGCGCGCCTCCTGCTGGCGACCAGCCGCTTCCGCCGCGCGGCCCTGCCAATAGCCAGCACGCGCCAGCGTGGTCGGATTGACGCTGCCGACCCCGATGCGGGCGAAATGCTGGGTAGCCAGCGCGGGATCGTTGAGAAAGCGCAGCGCGATCCAGCCCGCCGTGAATTCCTGCTCGGTCTTGTAGATATCGCGCGAGGGCAGCGCCGCATCGCGTGCGATCAGATAGGCGCTGCGGAATTCCTCGGTGTCGATCATCTTGCGCGCCAACAGACGCCGCTCGATCCACCATTCGTCGAGATTGTAGAGCCGGTTTGGATCCTTCGGCGCCGACAGCATGAGCTGGGCTGCCTCGGCAAACTTCTCCTCGCGGCGCAGCAGCTGGATCTTGCTGAAGATGAAGCCGGGATCATTGTGCAGTTCGCGCGGCACGGCCTCCAGCAGCGCACGCGCGTTCGGCGCTTTCTTGAGGGAGGCGATGCGGGCCTTGGCGAGCGCGACATAGCCGGCGCCGAGGCGCTTGGCCGCGCGCAGCGCCGCCTCGTTTTCGCTGCCATAGAGCAGCGTGTCCATCCGCGCCTTCTGGTCGCCCGGCGTCAGCAGCGCACCAAACTGATCGAGCGCGTTGTTCTCGGTGTCTTCTGACATCGGATCGCTGCGCCAGGCTTGGCGCACCAGCCGCTCGGCATTGGCGCGGTCGCCGCGCGCCAGCATCGCCTTGGCGAGCGTGAAGCGGCCCTTGGCCGACACCGGGGATTCGTTCTCGAACCACGACCACGCGACCTGGTCGTCGCGCCGGTCGTCCCACATCGCGGCCTCGAGCCGCCGGCGCAGGAAGGTCTGCGACGGCCAGCTCGGATTGGCGGAGAGGAAGGCGCGGTAGCGCTCAACGGTTGCGCCATTGTCCTCGCTGCGCAGGATGATCCATTCCGCAAGTTTTCGGGCGACGGGATCCGAGATGGTGGCTGCAGCGTTTGTGGCGTCGCCCGCTTTGCGCTTGCGCACGAGCTCGATGACGGTCTCCAGCGTGTCCTTGTCGGCTTGCGAGGTCGATGAGGTCGCGGCCACCGCGGCCGGTGTGACCGGCTTGTGCGGCGCTGCGTGCTGGCGGGTCGCAGGAGCCAGCACGGGAGCTGCGACGGGTTTGGCGGGGACCGGGGCAGTCGGTCTGATGGCGGACGTCACGGCCGGCGCGGTTGCCGTCACCGGGGCCGAACCGTTCGCGGTCGGCCGTGTTTTTGGCGCGGGGGCCGCTGCCGCGGGCTTTTGTTTGTCCTTCGCGGGTTCCTTGCTGCCATTCTTGCCGGCATCCTTGGCAGGCTTCTTCGCTGCATCCTTGGCCGAGGCGGGAGCGGCTCCCTTAGTCGACCCTTTGGCTGCTTCCTTGCCCGTTCCCTTATCTGTCCCTTTGGCCGGTCCCTTGGCGGCTCCCTTCGCGGCATCCTTGGCAGCCGGCCTCGGGGCGTCCTTGGCCGTTTCCGCGGTCGTCTCATTGGATTTGGCCAAGGCGGCGCAGCCGATCGACAGCCCTGCCATCAGGCACACGGCCAGACCGGTGGATCGCCATGCGGCACGAGGAAAGAAGGTCACGGCGTTACGTCGCCCCGAATCAGTCAAGTGGCTCAAGACCTGGTTGTACAAGACTTGGCTGTATTTGATTGAATATGCGGATAAAATACCAACAGCCGCTTACCGCGGCCGGCTTTGCACCACCACCGCGGCAAAATCGCGGCCTAAACGGTGCGTCGCTCGGCAGCGGCCCTTTTATGGGCGGTATAGACCCGATAAGAAGGGGCCTTGCTCTCAAGCTAGCCGCGTACGGAGGAAGTCCATGGCAGCCAAGACGAAATTCCGGGGATCGTTCACCGCCTTGGTCACGCCGTTCAAGAACGGCTCGCTCGACGAGGCCGCGTTCCGCTCGCTGGTCAACTGGCAGATTTCCGAGGGCACGAACGGCCTGGTCCCGGTCGGCACCACCGGCGAGAGCCCGACGCTCAGCCACGACGAGCACAAGAAGGTGGTCGAGTGGTGCATCGGTGAAGCCAAGGGGCGGGTGCCGGTTATCGCCGGGGCGGGCTCCAATTCGACCAAGGAAGCGGTCGAGCTGGCCCAGCACGCCGAAAAGGCCGGCGCGAACGCCGTACTGGTGGTGACGCCCTATTACAACAAGCCGACCCAGGAAGGGCTGTACCAGCACTTCAAGGCGATCAACGATGCGATCGGAATTCCGATCATCATCTACAACATCCCGCCGCGCTCGGTGATCGACATGTCGGTCGACACCATGACGCGGCTATGGGAGTTGAAGAACATCGCCGGCGTCAAGGACGCAACAGCCAGCATGGTCCGCGTGTCGCAGCAGCGCGCGGCGATGGGCGAGGATTTCAACCAGCTGTCCGGCGAAGATGCGACCATCCTCGGCTACATGGCGCATGGCGGCCACGGCTGCATCTCGGTGACGTCGAACGTCGCGCCGCGCCTATGCTCGGAGTTCCACGCCGCCTGGCAGAAGGGCGACCACGCCACGGCGTTGAAGCTGCATGACAAGCTGATGCCGCTGCACAATAACCTCTTCATCGAGAGCAATCCGGCACCGATCAAGTACGCGCTATCGCTGCTCGGCAAGATGAACGAGACGCTGCGGCTGCCGATGGTTCCGGTGTCCGAGCCAACGCGGGTTGCCGTGCGCAGCGCCATGGTCCACGCCGGCCTGATCAACTGACGCGTGAGCGTTTCCGGGGGCCTGTCATGAACGCGGTCGACGAAAAGGGCGTGCAGATGCTCAAGGAGTTCCGCGAGTTCGCCATGAAAGGCAACGTCGTCGATCTCGCGGTCGGCGTGATCATCGGCGCCGCCTTCGGCGCCATCGTCAATTCGCTGGTTGGCGACGTGATCATGCCGATGATCGGCGCGGTCACCGGCGGCCTCGACTTTTCGAACTACTTCACCCCCTTGTCGAAGGCGGTCACCGCCACCAACTTAGCCGATGCGAAAAGGCAAGGCGCCGTGCTGGCTTGGGGCAGCTTCCTCACGCTGACGATCAACTTCATCATCGTCGCCTTCGTGCTGTTCCTGGTGATCCGTGCCATGAACACGTTGAAGCGAAAGGAAGAAGCCGCGCCGTCGAAGCCGTCGGCAGAAGTCGAACTGCTGACCGAGATCCGCGACCTCCTCAAGAAGTCTTGACGCGAGCGCTTCGTCCAAACTGTTAGCATTTTCGCTCATCTTGATCAGGATTTTCCGATGGCCGACAAGAACGAACGCCCGATCAAGGTCATGGCGGAAAATCGCAAGGCCCGCTTCAACTATGCGATCGAGGACACGGTCGAGGCCGGCATTGCGCTGACAGGCACTGAGGTCAAGTCGATCCGCAACGGCAAGAGCACGATCGCGGAATCCTATGCCGATTCGAAGGACGGTGAGATCTGGCTGATCAACGCCACGATTCCCGAATATCTCCAGGGCAACCGCTTCAACCACGAGCCCAAGCGGCCGCGAAAGCTGCTTCTGCACCGCAAGCAGATCAACAAGCTGATGGGGGCGGTCGACCGTGAGGGCATGACTCTGATCCCGCTCAAGCTCTATTTCAACGAGCGCGGCCGCGCCAAATTGCAGCTCGCGGTAGCAAAGGGCAAGAAGCTGCACGATAAGCGCGAGAGCGAGAAGAAGCGCGACTGGAGCCGGGAGAAGGGCCGTCTGCTGCGGGCGAGGGGATAGTGCGATGAATCAGAGAAACCTGCTCGAGGTCGATTGGAGCCGGATTCCCGCGCCGACCGACGATGGCGGCGCCGCGCATCTGAAAGGCATGACGCTGCCTTCGATCAGCCTGCTCGCGACCGACGATACGTCAGTGATGCTGTCGGCACTATCCGGGCGGACTGTGGTATTCGCCTATCCCCGCACCGGCGAGCCGGGCAAGATTTCCCTGGTGGATGATTGGGACATGATACCGGGCGCGCGAGGCTGCACGCTGCAGACCTGCGCCTTCCGCGATCTCTTCGCCGAGCTCAAGGCGGCCGGCGTCTCACACGTGTTCGGCCTCTCGACCCAGAGCAACGAATACCAGACCGAGATGGCGTCGCGGTTGCATCTGCCGTTCCCGGTGCTCTCCGACGAGAACCTGGAGCTCACCCGCGCCCTCAACCTGCCGACCATGGAGGTTGCCGGGCTCACGCTGATCAAACGCCTAGCGCTGATCGTCGACGACGCGCGCATCACGCACGTGTTCTATCCGGTCTTCCCGCCCGACCGGAATGCCGGCGACGTGCTGGACTGGCTGAAGGCCAATCCCGCCATGGACTAGTCGAGGCCGGCCTTCACCTTGGCAAACACCGACCGGAACATCTCTGGCGTCAGGACCCCGGTGTTCGTGTTGTAGCGCGAGCAGTGATAGCTGTCGTACAGCCTGAACGCGCCGGCCTGATGCACCGCGCCGTGGCCGAAAGGGGCTTGCGAGGCCTTCAGTTTCAGCGGCTTGAGCACGCTATCGTGCGCAATCCGCCCCAGCGCGACGATGGCGCGCAGATTCGGCATGGTCTCGAGATTCGCCTCGAGAAACTGGCGGCACGTGTTGATCTCTATCGGCAACGGCTTGTTCTGCGGTGGCACGCAGTGCACCGCATTGGCGATCCTGCAGTCGACCAATTTCATGCCGTCATCGGGCCGCGCCTGATAGGTCCCCTTGGCGAAGCCGTATTCGAGCAGCGTGGCGTAGAGCAAGTCGCCGGCATAGTCGCCGGTGAAGGGACGGCCGGTACGGTTGGCGCCTTGCATCCCTGGCGCAAGGCCGACGATCAAAAGGCGCGCCTCAATGTCGCCAAATGGGGCTACCGGAGCATTGTGCCAGAGCGGCTCGCGCGCGCGGTTCGCCTCGCGAAAGGCGACCAGGCGCGGGCAGAGCGGACAGTCACAGTCAGGTACGAGGACGGGGGCCCGGCGGATTGCCCGGGCTGCCTCACTCCTCGAAGTCGTCATCGCCCCTCGGCGCCATCGTGGTTGCGCGCTGGAGGAATTGCGGGGCGTGGTGGCGCGCCTCGCGCTCGCCGCGATCGCGCGGGGCCGGGCGTTCGGATGGATCGCGGCCGAGCTTGGATTGCAGCTCGACGAGATCGGTGAAGACGTCGGCCTGGCGGCGCAGCTCGTCGGCGATCATCGGCGGCTGGCTGGCGATCGTGGAGATCACGGTGACCCGCACGCCGCGGCGCTGCACAGCCTCGACCAGGGAACGGAAGTCGCCGTCACCCGAGAACAGCACCATCTGGTCGATGTGCTCGGCGAGCTCCATGGCGTCGACGGCAAGCTCGATGTCCATGTTGCCCTTGACCTTGCGGCGGCCGGAGGCGTCGATGAATTCCTTGGTCGCCTTGGTGACGACGGTGTAGCCGTTGTAATCGAGCCAGTCGATCAGCGGGCGGATCGAGGAGTATTCCTGATCCTCGATGATCGCGGTGTAGTAGAACGCCCGCAACAGCGTTCCGCGGCTCTGAAATTCCTTCAGCAGGCGCTTGTAATCGATGTCGAAGCCGAGAGTTTTGGCCGTCGCATAGAGATTGGCTCCATCGATGAAGAGCGCGATCTTGTCGGTAGAGGAAGGTGACATTCAGTTTGCTCGCGTAGTGTTCGTGATTGATCGTTTATTGTTGGCGCCGCGGCAGCAAGCGCGCCCTTCAGAGTGCTGCCGAAACCCGTCGAAACCGCAATCCGGAGAAGTCGGGGCAATCAAGGTATAGTTATGGCAACCCTGCAGATACCCGGCGCCGCCCTCAATGGCAGCCCGGGATACCGGCCATCCCAGCTCCAATGTGGGGTTATCAGAGCCGTTTGGCGAGGCCAAATCACAAAATGGTCTTGCGAAACCGTCCTGGCCCCTATAACTAGCCCAGATCATCCACATAATTCGTCCCACCCACAACGGAGCGACAGTCCATGGCTCGCGTCACCGTAGAAGATTGTATCGACAAGGTCGACAACCGGTTTGACCTGGTCCTGCTGGCCGCCCACCGCGCCCGCATGATTTCGTCAGGTTCACAACTAACGGTTGACCGCGATAACGACAAGAACCCTGTTGTGTCTTTGCGTGAAATTGCCGAGACGACCATTTCGCCGGAGGACCTCCGCGAGGAGCTGGTGCACTCGCTCCAGAAGTTCGTCGAGGTCGACGAGCCCGAGCCCGATACGGTGCCGCTGATCGGTTCCGCTGGCGCGAGCGTCGATGCGGACGATACCGAAGTTGCCGTCGAACGTATGACCGAAGAAGAGCTCCTGAAGGGCCTCGAAGGCCTCGCGCCGCCCGAAGAGCAGCCCGAGGAGGACGAGTAATTCGTCCCGTCGCAGTCGTCGACTTCTTGTGATCCTATCGAAGGCCCGAACCCGCGTTCGGGCCTTTGCTTTTGTTGGCGTTTTCGTGGTTACCATAGCGTCGTCGGATAGCTCCGCGCGCTGGCACCGAATTGATCGGACGCGCGCGCGATCGGGGCTAAGATGTATACAACGGGCTGTCTCGTGGCCCGTTTGAAGGCAGGACGGAATGGTGTATCGGCGCCGCAGACCAATGCAGATGCAGGCCGCAACCGAAACGGTTGCCGTGGCCCCGACTGCGCCGGTGACGCGCCCGGCGAAGCCGCGCGCGCGCATGATGCGTCAATATGACCTCGTCGAGCGTGTCAGGTCCTACAATCCCAACACCGACGAAGATCTTCTGAACCGCGCCTATGTCTACGCCATGAAGGCGCACGGTTCGCAGACCCGCGCCTCGGGCGACCCGTATTTCTCGCACCCCCTCGAGGTGGCGGCGATTCTCACCGACCTGAAGCTGGATGATGCGACCATCGTGGCCGCGCTGCTTCACGACACGATCGAGGACACCGAAGCGACGCGGGCCGAGATCGACCAGATCTTCGGGCCCGAGATCGGCGCCCTGGTCGAGGGCCTGACCAAGCTGAAGCGGCTGGAGCTGGTGTCGCGCGAGGCCAAGCAGGCCGAGAATTTGCGCAAACTGTTGCTGGCCATTGCTGACGACGTCCGCGTTCTCCTGGTGAAGCTCGCCGACCGCCTGCACAACATGCGGACGCTGGATTTCGTGCCGCCGGAATCGCGCCGGCGAATCGCCGAGGAGACGCTCGACATCTATGCGCCGCTCGCGGGCCGCATGGGCATGCAGGAAATGCGCGAGGAGCTGGAGGACTTGTCCTTCCGCACCCTCGATCCCGAGGCCTATTCGGTGGTGATGCAGCGGCTCGACGCGCTCGCCGAGCGCAACCGCAACCTGATCGGCGAGATCGAGTCTCAGCTCTCCAACAATTTGCGCCACCGCGGCCTCGGTGCGCGGGTTTATGGCCGCCGCAAGAAGCCGTTCTCGATCTGGACCAAGATGGAGCGCAAGTCCATCGGCTTCGAGCAACTGTCCGACATCTTCGGTTTCCGCGTTGTCGTGAACGATATCGAAGCCTGCTATCGTGCGCTCGGCATCGTCCATACCACCTGGCCGGTCGTGCCCGGGCGCTTCAAGGACTACATCTCGACGCCCAAGCAGAACGACTACCGCTCGATCCACACCACCGTGATCGGCCCGGGCAACCAGCGCGTCGAGCTTCAGATCCGCACCGAGGCGATGGACCAGATCGCCGAGCGCGGCATCGCCGCGCACGTCTTCTACAAGGAAGGGGCGGGCTCGCCGACCGAGTTCCTCAAGCGCGAGTCGAATGCTTTCGCATGGCTACGCCACACCATCGGCATCCTCTCGGAGAGCGCCAACCCCGAGGAATTCCTCGAGCACACCAAGCTCGAGCTGTTCCACGACCAGGTGTTCTGTTTCACTCCGAAGGGCAAGCTGATCGCGCTGCCGCGCCATGCCAACGTGATCGATTTCGCCTATGCCGTGCATACCGATGTCGGCAACAGCGCGGTAGGCTGCAAGATCAACGGCAAGTTCGCTCCGTTGTCTTCGGAGCTCCAGAACGGCGACGAGGTCGAGGTCCTGACCTCGGAAGCGCAATCGGCGCCGCCGTCGGCCTGGGAATCGCTCGCGGTCACCGGCAAGGCGCGCGCCGCGATCCGTCGCGCCACGCGCACCGCCGTGCGCGATCAATATGCCGGTCTCGGCCGGCGCATCGTCGAGCGCCTGTTCGAGCGCGCCAAGATGGAATACGCCGACGACAAGCTCAAGGGCGCGCTGCCGCGGCTCGCGCGCGCCTCGATCGAGGACGTCATGGCGGCGGTCGGGCGCGGCGAGATCAAGGCCTCCGACGTCGCGCGCGCAATGTATCCCGACTACAAGGAGGAGCGCGTCGCCCGCTACGGCATCAAGAAGGGGCTCGCTGCCAAGCTCAAGGAGAGGGTGGCGCCGACGCCGCGCAGCCGGGTCGCCATTCCGATCCGCGGCATCAATTCGGACCTGCCGGTCAAGTTCGCGCCGAATGGCGGCGCCGTGCCCGGCGACCGCATCGTCGGCATCGTCACGCCAGGCGAGGGGATCACCATCTATCCGATCCAGTCGCCGGCCCTGAAGGATTTCGAGGAGGAGCCGGAGCGCTGGCTCGACGTGCGCTGGGACATCGAGGATTCGATGCCGCAGCGCTTCCCGGCCCGCATCAAGGTCGAGAACGTCAACGAGCCCGGCGCGCTGGCGCAGATCGCGACCGTGATCGCCGAGCACGACGGCAACATCGACAATATCAGCATGCAGCGCCGTTCGCCCGACTTCACCGAGACGACGATCGATCTCGAAGTCTACGATCTGAAGCATCTGAGCGCGATCCTGGCTCAGTTGCGTGCCAAGGCGGTCGTCGCCCGCGTCGAACGTGTTAACGGATAGACGTGTTTCGTATTCGTCTGTCCCTGTGATTTCGTGAGGCCCAGAATGCCTGCACTTCCGCTTCGTCTCGGTGTCAATGTCGATCATGTCGCGACCCTGCGCAACGCCCGCGGCGGCCGCAATCCCGATCCGGTGCGCGCCGCGCTGCTTGCGATCGAAGCCGGCGCCGACGGCATCACGGCGCATCTGCGCGAGGATCGCCGGCATATCCGCGACGAGGACATGGCGCGGTTGAAAGCCGAGATCTCCAAGCCGCTCAATTTCGAGATGGCGGCGACCGACGAGATGATGCGGATCTCGCTCGCCACCAGGCCGCATGCGGTGTGCCTGGTGCCTGAGCGACGCCAGGAGGTGACGACCGAAGGCGGGCTCGACGTGGTCGGACAGTACAACGCGCTCGCGCCCTATATTGCGCGGCTGAACGATGCCGGCATTCGGGTGTCGCTGTTCATCGCCGCGGATCCCGCGCAGATCGAGATGGCGGCGCGGCTGCGCGCCCCCGTGATCGAGATCCACACCGGCGCCTGGTGCGATGCCGTAGTCGACGGCCACACGGATAAGGCCGAAACCGAATGGCAGCGGATCGTGGCGGGGGTCAAGCTCGCGAAGGCGGCGGGGCTGGAGGTGCACGCCGGGCACGGGCTGGACTACGTGACGGCGGAGAAAATCGCAGGCCTGCCGGAGATCATGGAGCTCAACATCGGTTACTACATGATCGGCGAAGCCCTGTTCGTCGGGCTTGCCGAGACCGTGCGCAGCATGCGCGCGGCGATGGACCGCGGCCGGAGCCGGGTATGATCATCGGCATCGGCTCCGACCTGATCGACATCACCCGCGTCGCCAAGGTGATCGAGCGGCACGGCGAGCGTTTCCTAGACCGCATCTTCACGGAAGCCGAGCGGGCCAAGGCGGAGCGCCGCTCGAAGAACGAGAGGATGGTGGTCGCAACCTATGCCAAGCGCTTCGCCGCCAAGGAGGCCTGCTCCAAGGCGCTCGGCACTGGTATCCGGCGCGGCGTCTGGTGGCGCGACATGGGAGTGGTCAACCTGCCGGGTGGGAGACCGACCATGCGGCTGACCGGGGGCGCTTTGGCCCGGCTCCAGGCCCTGACGCCGGAGGGGTGCGAGGCGCAGATCGACCTTTCGATCACCGATGACTGGCCGTTGGCGCAGGCCTTTGTCATCATTTCCGCCGTCCCCTTGGCCAAGCCCTGACGGATTGGCATTTATTTTATAATTCTCGTGAAAAATCAGTGTCTTATTGGTTTTTGATGCGATCCTTGATTGCGTGGCCTCCGACAACCGTTTAAAAGTCCGCGAACGCAAATCAGGCTGGGCGAATTCGGCTTTACGCCGGAATTGGCCCTCATTATCAGAATCAGGACAATCTCCTTGGGCTGCGTAGCGATGGGCTGTTCGCGGCAGGAGGGCGCTCTGTGATCGCCGGCCGGAAATTGAGAGAGCAATGAGCGTGACTTCGGGAACGAAAACTGAGAGCGGCGTCGGCGAAACGATCCGCGTCGTGATCCATGCTCTCTTGATCGCGCTGGTGATCCGCACCTTCCTGTTCCAGCCGTTCAACATCCCGTCTGGTTCGATGAAGGCGACCCTATTGGTCGGCGACTACCTCTTCGTCTCGAAATATTCCTACGGCTATAGCCACTACTCGATCCCGTTCTCGCCGCCGCTGTTCTCGGGACGGATCTGGGGCTCGGATCCGAATCGCGGCGACATCGTCGTGTTTCGCCTGCCGAAGGACGATTCGACCGATTACATCAAGCGCGTGATCGGCCTTCCCGGCGATCGCGTCCAGATGAGAGACGGGCTGCTCTACATCAATGACACCCCGGTCGAGCGGCAGCGCATGAGCGAATATGTCGGCGAAGATCCTTGCGGC
Source organism: Bradyrhizobium sp. 142 (assembly GCF_023074015.1). Taxonomy (NCBI): domain Bacteria; kingdom Pseudomonadati; phylum Pseudomonadota; class Alphaproteobacteria; order Hyphomicrobiales; family Nitrobacteraceae; genus Bradyrhizobium; species Bradyrhizobium sp. 142. The sequence continues at coordinate 24,498 of NZ_JADPKQ010000048.1, read as the reverse complement.
TCCGAAGGCGGCGGCGGCGTCTCTCGGGTGAAGCGCTGGAAGGAGACGCTGCCCAACGGCGTGTCCTATGAAACGCTGGACTGCGCCGACAACGGCTACATGGACAACACCAACGTCTATAACGTGCCGCCTGGCCACTTCTTCATGATGGGCGACAACCGCGATAATTCGACGGACAGCCGTTTCCTCGGCCAGGTCGGTTATGTGCCGCAGGAAAATCTGATCGGCCGCGCCCAGATGATCTTCTTCTCGATCGCCGAAGGCGAGCATGCCTGGATGTTCTGGCGCTGGCCGTGGGCGGTGCGCTGGAACCGCTTCTTCAATATCGTCCGATGAAAGACGAAGCCAAGGACATCACGATCCAACCGATCGAGGCGCAAGCGGGCCCTGACGGCGAAGCTGCGACCAAGACGCTTACGACCAAGACGCCTGCGAAGAAGCGGGCGCGGGGCGGCAAGGCCAAGGTGGCGGACGCGAATGCGGCGCTCGAGGCGCGTATCGGGCACGGATTTGCCGATCCGAACCTGCTGATGCAGGCCATCACGCACGTCTCGGCGCTGAAGTCCGGGCGCAAGCGCGGCGACAGCTATCAGCGGCTGGAATTTCTCGGCGACCACGTGCTCGGTCTGGTCGTCTCCGACATGCTCTATCACGCCTTTCCGAACGCCGATGAGGGCGAGCTGTCCAAGCGCCTTGCCGAACTCGTGCGCAAGGAGAGCTGCGCCGACGTTGCCAAGTCGCTCGGTCTGCTCGACGACATCAAACTGGGCTCGGTCGGCCCCAGCGCCGATGGCCGCCTGCGCAAGTCCATACTCGGCGACGTCTGCGAGGCCGTGATCGGCGCCGTCTTCCTTGACGGCGGCTACGCGGCGGCGTCCGAATTCGTCAAGCGCAACTGGACCGAGCGCATGCACAAGCCGCGGCGGCCGCTGCGCGATCCCAAGACCGTGCTGCAGGAATGGGCGCAGGGCAAGGGACTGCCGACGCCGGTCTACCGCGAGGTCGAGCGTACAGGTCCGCATCACGATCCGCAGTTTCGCGTCGCAGTCGACTTGCCGGGGCTTGCGCCGGCCGAAGGCATCGGCGGCAGCAAGCGGGCGGCGGAAAAGGTGGCGGCCTCCGTCATGATCGAACGCGAAGGTGTTGGCGGCAGCAATGACGATTGAAGCAAGCAGCGAGACGCCTGCCGCAACGCGCTGCGGCTTCGTGGCGCTGATCGGTGCGCCCAATGTCGGCAAGTCCACGCTGGTCAATGCGCTGGTCGGGGCGAAGGTGACGATCGTCTCGCGCAAGGTGCAGACCACGCGCGCGCTGATCCGCGGCATTGTCATCGAGAACAACGCGCAGATCATCCTGGTCGACACGCCCGGTATCTTCCTGCCCAAGCGCCGTCTCGACCGCGCCATGGTCTCGACCGCCTGGAGCGGCGCGCATGATGCCGATCTCGTCTGCGTGCTGCTCGACGCCAAGTCCGGAATCGACGAGGAGGCCGAGGCGATCTTCGCCAAGGCCGCGAGCGTCAATCACGAGAAGATCTTGGTGCTGAACAAGGTCGACCTGGTTCAACGCGAGAAGCTGCTCGCGCTGGCACAGGCCGCCAACGAGCGCATGCCGTTTGTGAAGACCTTCATGGTCTCGGCGATCTCGGGCGATGGTGTCGACGACATCCGCACGACGCTCGCCGAAATGGTGCCACCGGGGCCATTCCTCTATCCCGAAGACCAGATGTCGGACGCGCCAATGCGGCATCTTGCGGCCGAGATCACCCGGGAAAAGATCTATCGCAAGCTGCACCAGGAATTGCCCTACCAGTCCACGGTCGAGACCGACAAGTGGGAGGAGCGCAAGGACAAATCTGTGCGTATCGAACAGACGATCTTCGTGGAGCGCGAAAGCCAGCGCAAGATCGTGCTCGGCAAGGGCGGCGCCACCATCAAGTCGATCGGCGCGGACTCGCGCAAGGAGATCGCCGAGATCCTCGGCGTGCCGGTGCATCTGTTCCTGTTCGTCAAGGTGCGCGAGAACTGGGGCGACGATCCCGATCGCTATCGCGAAATGGGCCTTGAATTCCCCAAGGGCTAGCCAAGAAAAGATCGGTATCTGATGAGCGTACCCAGCAACGTCCAGCGCTTCGAAGCGCTGCTCTATGCATCGCTGATGCTGGACGCCTTGTCGGTCGCGGTCCAGGACCGCACGCCCACGACTGAAATGACCGACCAGATGATCATGACGGCGACGCTGCTCGCCGGCGGGATGATTTTGCTGCTGGTCTATTTCGTCCGGCTCGCGGCGCACTGGCGCAAGAACTGGCCGCGCTGGGTGCTGGCGGCGGCGCTGGTGTTGTCGGTGATTTCGCTCAGTCAGATCATCGGCGAAAAGGGCATGGAACTCGACAGCGCCATCGAGATCGTCTCCTGCGTGCTGACGGCGATGGGATTGTATTTCTCCTTCACCGGAAACGCCCGGGGCTGGTTCAACGCGTGAGGCCGCGTGACGCCGTGGGGTGGGCAAAGGCGCGTCTTGCGCGCCGTGCCCACCGCAACCGCCGGCGCGCAGTGGATCAAAACTGGTGGGCACGCTTCGCTTTTGCCCACCCTGCGATCCGTCGAAATGCGCTACACTCCACCCATGGAATGGACCGACGAAGGCATCGTGCTGGGGGTGCGGCGGCATGGCGAAAGCAGCGCCATCGTCGAGCTGCTGACGCGCGCGCACGGCCGGCATCTCGGCCTCGTCCGCGGCGGCGCCGGCTCGCGGATGCGGCCGCTCTTGCAGCCAGGCAACAGCGTCACTGCGGTTTGGCGGGCGCGGCTTGACGAGCATCTCGGCACCTATGCGATTGAGGGCCTGAAGCTGCGCGCGGCGATGCTGCTGGAATCCTCCCACGGCGTCTACGGCGTTACCCATCTCAGCTCGATCGCGCGGCTGTTGCCGGAACGCGATCCGCACGAAGAGATATATGCGATACTCGAGCATTCGCTCGACGATTTCGACGACATCGGCAGTGCGGCTGTGCACGTGATCCATTTCGAACTGGCGATGCTCTCTGAGCTCGGCTTCCGGCTGGGGCTGGAGAGCTGCGCCGTCACCGGCGAGACCAGGGACCTGATCTATGTCTCGCCGAAATCCGGCGGTGCAGTGTCGCGTACCGCCGGCGAGCCGTGGCGCGACCGGCTGTTGCGGCTACCACCGTTCCTGCGCCAGGGCGAAACCACGAGCGAGCTCACGGACCAGGATCTCCAGGACGGCTTTCGACTGACCGGCCTGTTCCTGCTGCGCTATGTGCTGGAGCCGCGTGGGCAGGGGCATTCTGATGCGCGGGCCGGCTTTATCAACGCGCTGACGCGGCAACAGGCGAGAGCGGCAATTCCGGCGCCATGACCTCATTGCGCCGCTGCATTGCTTAATAAGATGGCACTTTTCCTGGAACCAAACCGGGTTTCGCGGACTTGCCCTCGGGTTCCATCCCGGGGATAACCTGATGATCAAAGGACTTATCGTATCGGCAGCGCTGGTCGCGCTGGCGCCCGACGCAATCGCCGGCGAACAGCCAGGACTGGTTCGCCGCGCCTCCTGCACCGTCGTCAGGTTCTATGTCGCCAAATATTCGGCTGCAGCGGCCGAGGCATGGGCACGGTCGAAGGGCGCGACGGAAGCCGAGATCGAGACAGCCCGGCGCTGCTTGACCAATGCTCCGAGCACCGCGCAGGCCCAAAAGCCGCAGACTCAAGCGGTGACCGCGGGCTGGGCTGGCCAGTAGCCGCCCACAGGGAACCAATCGATCCTTGCCCGATTCGCTTCCACGGTTTAACCGGGCGGCATGGGAAAACGATTGATTCCGCCGGAGGAGCCGGCTGAAATTCACGAGGTGCAACTGCGCGACGCGCTGGAAGAGCGCTATCTCGCCTATGCACTCTCCACCATCATGCACCGCGCCCTGCCGGATGCGCGCGACGGCCTCAAGCCGGTGCACCGGCGCATCCTCTACGGCATGCGCCTGCTCAGGCTCGACCCGGGCACGGCCTTCAAGAAATCCGCCAAGATCGTCGGCGACGTGATGGGCTCGTTCCATCCGCACGGCGACCAGGCGATCTACGACGCCATGGTGCGTCTGGCGCAGGATTTCTCCTCGCGTTATCCACTGGTCGACGGTCAGGGCAATTTCGGCAATATCGACGGCGATAACCCCGCCGCCTACCGCTACACCGAAGCGCGCATGACCGATGTCGCGCGGCTGCTGCTCGACGGCATCGACGAAGACGGGGTCGAATTCCGCCCCAATTACGACGGTCAGTCGAAGGAGCCTATCGTTCTGCCGGGCGGCTTCCCGAACCTGCTCGCCAACGGCGCGCAAGGCATCGCAGTCGGCATGGCGACGTCGATTCCGCCGCACAATGCGGCCGAACTCTGCGACGCAGCGCTGCATCTGATCGAGAAGCCCGACGCGAAATCCAAGGCCTTGCTCAAATGGGTCAAGGGGCCGGATTTCCCGACCGGCGGCATCATCGTCGATTCCAAGCAGGCGATAGCGGAGGCCTACACCACCGGCCGCGGCTCGTTCCGGGTGCGCGCCAGATGGGAGCAGGAGGAGGGCGCCCGCAACACCTGGGTGGTGGTGATCACCGAGATTCCGTTCCTGGTGCAGAAGTCGCGGCTGGTCGAGAAGATCGCCGAGCTTTTGGACCAGAAGAAGCTGCCGCTGGTCGGCGATGTCAGGGACGAGTCGGCCGAGGACGTTCGTCTCGTGATCGAGCCGAAGTCGAAAAATGTCGATCCCGCCTTGATGATGGAATCGCTGTTCCGGCTGACCGAGCTCGAAAACAAGATCCCGCTGAACCTCAACGTGCTGATGAAAGGCCGCATCCCCAGGGTGGTCGGCCTTGCCGAAGCCCTGCGCGAATGGCTCGACCATCTGCGCGACGTGCTGATCCGCCGGACCAATTATCGCAAGGTCCAGATCGAGAACCGGCTGGAAGTTCTCGGCGGCCTTCTGATCGCCTATCTCAATATCGACGAGGTGATCAGGATCATTCGCACCGCGGACGAGCCGAAGCCGGCGCTGATCAAGGCGTTCAAGCTGACGGAGGTGCAGGCCGAGGCGATCCTCAACATGCGGCTGCGCTCGCTGCGCAAGCTCGAGGAAATGGAGATCCGCACCGAGGACAAGAACCTCCGCAACGAGCTCAAGGGCGTCAACGCGCTCCTCGCCTCGGAAGGCGAGCAGTGGAAGAAGGTCGGGGAGCAGGTCGGCAAGGTCCGCGACCTGTTCGGACCCAAGACCCCGCTCGGCAAGCGCCGCACCACCTTTGCCGATGCGCCCGAGCACGATCTCGCGGCGATCGAGGAAGCCTTCGTCGAACGCGAGCCGGTCACCGTCGTCGTCTCCGACAAGGGCTGGATCCGCACCATGAAGGGACACATGGAGGACCTGTCGGGGCTCGCCTTCAAGACCGACGACAAGCTCGGGTTCGCCTTCTTTGCCGAGACCACTTCGAAGTTGCTGCTGTTTGCCACCAACGGCAAGTTCTACTCGCTCGATGTCGCCAAACTGCCGGGCGGGCGTGGTCACGGTGAGCCGATCCGCATGTTCATCGACATGGAGCAGGAAGCCGCGCCGGTCGCGCTGTTCGTCAACAAGGGCAGCCGCAAATTCCTGGTCGCGAGCCACGAAGGCCAGGGCTTCGTCGTCAACGAGGACGATTGCGTCGGCACCACCAAGAAGGGCAAGCAGGTCCTCAACGTCGACATGCCGAACGAGGCGCGCGCGATCACCGAGGTTCTCGGCGATACCGTCGCGGTCATCGGCGAGAACCGCAAGATGCTGGTCTTCCCGCTCGACCAGGTGCCGGAGATGGCCCGCGGCCGCGGCGTGCGCTTGCAGAAATACAAGGACGGCGGCCTCTCCGACATCGCGGTGTTCGATGCCAAGGCGGGTCTCACCTGGAAAGACTCCGCCGGCCGCGAATTCAGCGCGACCATGAAGGATCTCGCCGAGTGGCAAGGCACGCGCGCCGACGCCGGCCGCCTGCCGCCGAAGGGTTTCCCGAAGTCGAACAAGTTCGGACGGGAGATCGGGTAGAGCCCGGCAATTCGGCGGGCGCGCTGACGAGCTTTTTTGGTTATGGCCGCGCTCCTGCCACGTGCACCGCAGCATGTCCCGCGACCCGGCGAAGCCTTGCTGTAGCCGGCTCGGGCGGTTGACGGCGTGAGAGTGAGGCGAGAAACGCTAGTCGCCGACAAAAGCTTTCGATCTGTTCAGCTGGGACTGTCGCAGGGTCTTCCTTTCGCCGTCGAGCTCGGCCGCGCGTTCGGCCGCGGCCGTTATGGCGGTCGCGGCGCGGTTGTAGCCGTCTGCCGTGGACTGAAAGGGAAAGACGAGCTGACCGTTCGTGACCTTGTAGATTCCGAAGTCGCGGAGCAGGAGTGCGACGCATTTTTGGTAGGCGTTATAATAGTCCCCGCGCGCGGCGAGCATTTTGGAGGTGAGCGCAATCCAGGCCCCATGCTGTTCGTCGATTATCGCCATAAAACCCGACAGCCGGTCGTCCCCGACGCCGAGTGATCTGGCGTCCTTCTCCGCCTGGTCCCGTGTGGTCTTGATCTGCGCGGCATAGCGCGGTGCGACGCTTGCGGCATTGCTTTCCGCACTCTTGAGATCGCGGCGCAGCCCATCAAGATCGCTGCGGCTCAGTGTGCCGAGAGCACCGAGGTTCGGAAGGGGCTTTGGTTCGAGTTCGTTCAGCAACCTCTGGGCGGCTGCATCGATTTCGTTTGCGTCCTTACTTGCCAAAGCGAGGAGTCTGAGGAGCTTGTTCGAAGGATGGAGTTTGACCGCCTGATCGAGCTGTTCGGGATCAGCGACATCGCGCAAGACGCTGTGCGTCTCCTGCGCAGAAATATCGCGCTGAAGTCTCGACAGATCGCCCGCGTAGTACATGGCGCCGAAGCAAATGGTCAGGATCAGAAAGACAAGCAAGAGGACAACGACGGCTCGTCGGCCCGGCCCGGCGTTGTGATCCGACTGCGCTTCCACAGCTCCTCCACCCCCGGAACGCATCTTAGCGTCTTTCATGCGGGCTGGGGAGTCCAGGCAAGCCGGGCACGATGCTTGTTGGGATCGAAACCGAGCGGACAAAGTTGGCACGAGCACAGGAGTCCGCCCCGTTGCGGCCATTCGCATCGTCGGCGCGGTGATCGGCGAGAACCGCAAGATGCTGGTCTTCCCGCTCGACCTGGTGCCGGCGTTGGGGCGCGGGCTGCGGGCAACCCCCGGCAAATCGCATCCAGCAAAACGCGCGGCAGGTAGTCGTCACGAGATGAGGGATTCCGCAGTATGCGGCACGAACATTGCTTTTTGCTGTCCGTCAGCAAACGAATTCCCCAAATCGCAAAAAGGCACCAATGTCCAAACTGAAGGCTTTCATTCCGGCGTTGTTCGGGCTCGCGCTGGTAGCGGCTCCTGCGCTCGCGCCGGCGCATGCGGCAGGCAACCTCGTCGCGGTGCTTGAAGCGGAAATCGTCACGCTCGATCCGCATTTTTCCACGGCCTACATTTCGCGCACGTTTGGCTACATGGTGTTCGACACCCTGTTCGCGAAGGACTCCAGGGGCAAGCCGCAGATGGTGCAGGACTGGAAAGTGTCGCCGGACGGGCTGACCTACAGTTTTACGCTGCGCGACGGTTTGAAGTGGCATGACGGCCAGCCGGTCACGGCCGCCGATTGCGTCGCGTCGCTGAGGCGATGGGGCACCCGCAGCGCGCTCGGCCGCCGCATCTTCGCTATCACGGCGTCGCTTGAGCCGAGCGATGCCAAGACGTTCGTGCTGACGCTGAAGCAGCCGTCTGGCCTCGTCATCGACGCGCTCGGCAATCCCGTCAGCCCAGTCGCCTTCATGATGCCCGAGCGTATTGCCACAACGCCCGGCGACCAGCGCATCACCGAGATCGTCGGCTCCGGCCCGTTTGTCTACTACAAGGCCGATCATCGCACCGGCGACCGCATGGTCTTGAAGAAGTTCGCCGACTATATGCCTCGCTCCGAACCTGCTGATTTTCTTGCAGGCGGCAAACGCGTCAATATCGACACGCTCGAAATCCGCGTCATTCCCGATGGCTCGACCGCCGCCTCGGCATTGCAGAGCGGCGAAGTCGACTTCATGCAGTACGCACCGTTCGATCTGTTGCCGGTGCTCGAAAAGAACCCGCGCGTGAAACTCGTCAATTTCACCGGCGGCAACATGTTTGCAGGCGCTTATCGCCTCAACGCCGCGTCGAAGCCGTTCGACGATCCCGCGATCAGGCGGGTGCTGTGGAAGCTGGTCGATCAGCGCGAAGTGCTGGACGCGCTCGGCTTAGGGGCCAAATACGCCACGCCGTGCCCGACTTACTTCACCTGCGGCACAACCTATGACAGCAAGGCCGGCATCGAAGCTGCGGCCAATCCCTCGGTCGAAGCGGCGCGTGCCGCGCTGAAGGCGACGAAATATGCCGGCGAACCGGTCGTCGTCATGCAGGCCAACGATCTCGAAGCCCCGCGCGTCTCGGCGCAGGTGCTGGCCGAGCGGCTGAAGCTTGCCGGGTTCAATGTCGATCTCCAGGTGATGGACTGGGCCACCGTGCTGGCGCGCCGCGCCAAGAAGGAGGGCTGGAGCGTGTATGGCGTTCACGCCGGCGGCTACGATCTGGGCTCGCCGCTGACCAACGTCATGGTTGCGTTCAATTGCGCCGACTTCACCGGCTGGCAGTGCGATCCACGCATCACGCCATTGATGGAGGCCTTCGCCAAGGCGCCTGCCGAAGAGAACCGCAAGAAGATCGCCGCTGAAATCCAGGCCGTGATGTACGATCAGGCGCCGGCGATTCCGTGGGGCCAGTTCGCCCAGCCGGCCGCCTATCGCGCCAATTGGCGTAATCTGATTCCGTCCGCCATCCCGGTTTTCTGGAACGTTGAGAAGTAACGCGATGTACGATGTCATTATTGTCGGCGGCGGCTCCGCCGGCGCCGTTGTTGCGGCACGGCTTTCCGAGGATCCCGCAAGGCGCGTCCTGTTGCTCGAAGCGGGGCTAGACTGGCGCGCCGACGAGGCGCCCTGGGAAGTGATGACGCCGAATCCCATACCGATCATCCACAAGCGCGAGTTCCAGGAAAAATGGCAGTGGCCCGATCTGCTGACGTGCCGGGTGGCGGGGCAGGAGCCGCGCTTTTATTGGCGCGGCAAGGGGCTGGGCGGCAGTTCGATGATGAACGGCCAGATCGCCATCCGCGGCGTCGCCGATGCGTTCGACGAATGGGCCGCCAATGGATGTACCGGCTGGTCGGCCAGGGACGTGATGCCGCTGTTCTCGGTGATCGAGGATGATCTGGAGTTCGGCGACGTCCAAGGCCACGGACGCGGCGGACCGCTACCGGTCTACCGCGCGCCGCCGGAAAACTGGGGCCCGATCGATCGGGCCTTGCGCGATGCGGCGCTGGCGAGCGGCTATCCCTGGTGCGCCGACCTCAATGGTCCGGACGGCGAGGGCGTGGCCTGTTATCCCATCAACAGTCGCGATAGCCGCCGCATCACCACCAATGAGGGCTATCTGGAGCCCGCACGCGGCCGTGCCAATCTGGAGATCCGCGGCAAGGCGCTGGTCGACCGCGTGATCATCAAGGACGGCCGGGCGACCGGAGTCCGGATCCATGTCGATGGTCAGGGCACGAGCGAGATCAGCGCACGCCAGATCGTGCTGTGCGCCGGCGCCATCCACAGTCCGGCGATCCTGCTGCGTTCGGGCATCGGACCGGCCGGCGAGCTGAAGGCGATGGGGATCGCGGTCGAGCAGGACCTGCCGGTCGGCCGGCACTTCTTCGACCACCCGCTGTTTCGCGCAACGATCCAGCTCCGCGAGGATCTCCGCCCCACCGACCCAGATACCCGCCATACCAATTGCTGTGTGACCTATTCCTCCGGCCTGGCCGGCGGCGGCAAGCGCGACATGATCCTGATCGCCTTCAACCACCGTGGCATCGGTGTGCCCGGAGCGATCGGCGCCGGGCTGTTCAACGCGTTTTCTCGTGGAACGCTTAGATTGGCCTCGATCGACCCCGAGGTCGATCCGGTCGTCGAGGAGAACATGCTGGCTGATCCCCGCGACATGCTGCGGATGATGGATGCGGTGAAGCGACTGGCCGCGCTCACGGTCCAACCTGCGCCGGCCGGCATCGCCGACTGGATAAGGCTGGCTGACACCGATCTGACGCTGCCGCAGGCTGCGGCACTGCCTGATCACGAGCTCGATGCGGTGCTGCGCCGTGAAACCGGCGACATCCAGCACGCCGCCGGCAGCTGCCGCATGGCCGGCTTTGGCAATGCGGAGGGCGTCGTCAATCCCGACGGCACGGTGAAAGGCATCGCCGGCTTGCGCGTTGCCGACGCGTCGATCATGCCGTCGGACTGCCGCGCCAACACCCACTTCACGACGGTGGTGATCGGCGAGGCGATCGCGCGGATGATGATGCGGTAGTGCTGCAACGGTATCATGCCCCGCGACCGGGCTACGCCAAGGCTTCGCCGGGGTAGAGGTCCAGGGGCGCCGAAGCTTTAGCGAAGGCGGCAGGCGGGGCATCCACTACTCCGAGGCCTCTCCGCATCTCACAATCGTCTCGGAGTACAGCGCCGCCTTGTACTTGATGCTCGGTGCAGCCTCGAGAAAGCGCAACCTCCTCGGGGCTCAAAACAATCGGCACCTTGCGCGGCTCGTGCATGAACGCCAGCTGCTTGGCGAGGTCGGGACGATCAAGCGTCACATTGAACAAGAACCGCAGCGCCGAGACGGTGGCGTTGATCTTCGGCGTGCCCGCGCCACACGATGCCAGATGCAGCCGGAAGCCGCGCACGTACTCTGCTTTGGCCACGTCGGGAGAGCGGCCGAGAAACGCGGCGAACTCCTTGACCCTTTGCACGTAGTCATGTTGGGTCTTCGGCGCGAACTTGCGGATCGTCATGTCTTCGATCATGCGCCGGCGTAACGGGCTCACGGCCTAGTCGGTCATGGAGGTGCTCCTGTCTTGAGTGAGGTTGGCAGTTCCTCGATCTCAAGACAGGACGCTTCCGCACGCTACGCCCTTGATAATTGCTAGAAGCCGCCCCAGGGCCCTACTGCGCGAGCGGTTTAGTCCATTGACCCTTAGCCGTCATTCGTGTGGTAGTTGAGTTGACAGAGCGAGCTGCGAAATCAGCTGCCGAGCACCATCCACCAATTCGTGGACGACATCCGCTGCGGGCTTAATCGCATTGACTAAACCGACGCCCTGTCCCGCAAGAAAATCCATCGAGTCAAGGTCGCCCGAGGCATCTGGCGTCGGTGGAAAGCCCATGAAGCGCAGGAGTGGCGTTGCCCGGCCGCCGATCTTGGTTTCGCCAATCTGCGGCTCATCGGCGCGCTGTTCACTGCCACGCGCCTCATGTGGTAGCCAGCGCTCGACAAAGGACGTGCGCAGGGTGCGATGCGGCGCATTGGGCCAGCCATGACCGAAAAGTGTCGTCCGCACCGTGTGATCTTCAGCCGCGTCGATAACCTTCTGCTTATAGACCGGATGTGCGTAGGCTTCTGTCGTGGCAATCAGCCTCGTTCCGATCATCACCCCCTGCGCTCCGAGGGCGAGAGCGGCGGCGAAGCCGCGCGCATCGGCGATACCTCCGGCTGCAATCACGGGAACTGGAGCTACCGCGTCCACGACCCGCGGTACCAGCGCCATTGTTGAGATTTCGCCAGCGAGGTGGCCGCCGGCTTCCACACCTTGAGCAACGATGGCATCGACCCCGGCACGTGCCGCTCTCTGGGCGTCGGCAACTGAGCCAATTTGGTCGATCACCTTCACCCCTGCCGCATGGGCCGGAGCTACAAAGGGTGTCGGATCGCCCCAAAATGTCAAAAGCACTGAAACCCGCTCCTCGAGGCACACGTCGATGATCGCCTCGATGGGAAATGGCAAATGCGGCCCGCCCAGCAATACACCGACCCCGAACGGTTTGTCCGTGAGCGACCGCAGGCGGCCAATCTCCTCGCGCAGCACCGGCGGCGGGTTGCCGCTAAATGATATGATGCCGAACCCGCCAGCATTGCTCACCGCTGCCGCAAGCTCGGGCCCGCTGATAAACCCCATCGGGGCGGCAAAGACGGGCACGTCAATGGCCAACAGATCAGAGAGCGGGGTGCGCAACACGACAGCCTCCCGTACATATCCGACATTGCCCTGCCGCTGCAGCGGAAGTAAACATCGCCGACCGCGCAGACGCAAGGCGGCACGCTCTGAAGGTCCGGAGTTGGCCAAGGCCGCCATAGAAGCCTGTGGGATTCAACATTGCCTTCCGACAGCAAGCCGGACGCGACGAACCGATGAGTCCACGTCCTAGATCATCCCCGCCAGCCGCAGCACTACGCCGGCCGCGCAACTGCCGGCCAGCACGGTGAGCATGCCAAGCTTGAGCCGGAAGATCGCGGCTGCGGCCGCGATCGACAGCACGAGCGCCGGCACATCGACGCTGGCCAGCACCGGCATGTCGAAGGCAAACGGGAAGGCCTGCACCGGCACGGTCGCGCGAAACAGCGTGTGCAGCGCGAACCAGATCGAGAGGTTGAGGATCACGCCGACGACGGCGGCCGTGATCGCGCTGAGCGCACCGGCAAGGCCCGTATTGCCGCGCAGCCGCTCGATATAGGGGGCGCCGACGAAGATCCAGAGGAAGCAGGGCGTGAAGGTGATCCAGGTTGCGAGCAATCCGCCGAACGTCGCCGCGAGCGTCGGTGACAGCCCGCTTGGATCGCGATAGGCCGCCATGAAGCCCACGAACTGGAGCACCATGATCACCGGGCCGGGCGTGGTCTCGGCCATGCCGAGGCCATCGAGCATCTCGTGCGGCTTGAGCCAGTGATAATGCTCGACAGCCTGCTGGGCGACGTAAGACAGCACCGCATAGGCGCCGCCTGATGGCCGTGCCGAGGCCGACGGCGTAAGGTTCAGGCTTCCGCTTGGAGCGGGACCGGCGACAGAACGGCGACACTGTCAATGGAGAGTCGCGCCAGCATCTCGCGCAGCAGCAGGGCAGCCTCCTGTCGCTCGTCGTCGGACATCAACTTGAAATTGGCATCGAGCTTGAAGTGGGGCATCTCCGCGCGAACCTCGTGCTTTTCTTTCAAATTCTCGTGGAGGTCGATCACCCGGTAGGTATGAATGAGATGGCTGAAGCCCTTCACCTTGATCGGCTCGCACTCCTCGCAGTAGACCTCATCCTTGACGTGGGCGAAGGGGATCTCGCCCGGCGTGGCGGCGGACTCCAGTCGAGCCGCAAGATTCACGCCGCTGCCGATGATGGTGTATTCCATTCGATCCTCGCTGCCAAAGTTGCCGACGGTGCAGTAGCCCGTGTTGATTCCGATCCGGCACTCCAGCGGCTTTTCGATGCCCGCATCCCGCCAGATGTGCCTCAGGTCGTGCAGCCTCTCTCGCATGGCGATGGCCATCTTGACACAGGCGAGGGCGTCTTCCTTGATGCCCTGCGTCTCCGGGTCACCGAAGAATGCGACAATGGCGTCTCCAACGTACTTGTCGACGGTCGCACCGAAGGACAGCGCGATCCGGGACATCTCTGTCAGATAATGGTTGAGAAGCTGCGTAAGATCCTCGGATTCGAGCCTCTCCGACGTCTCGGTGAAGCCGGCGATGTCCGAGAAGAAGACCGTTAGCCGCTTGCGATCGCTCGTAATTCTAACTTCCTGCTTGCCGGAGAAGATCGAATCATAGACCTGCGGCGATAGGTATTTGGCGAGCTTGCTCGATAGCGACTCGAGCCTCTTGTTCTTGAGCGCGATCTCCTCGGATGCCAGCCGCACCCGCTCGTTGGCCTCCGACAGTTCCTGCGAGCTGAGTTCGAGCGAGCGCTCGAGCAGTGCACGTTGATTGTCCGCACTGATATAGCCGGCATCGACGGCAGCGATGAACGCCTTCAGCTCCTCCGGAACTTCGTCCTTGATCCCGAGATGCTTCCGAAGCTGGCGACTGAGGAGGCTATGCATTCCGAACTCCCCGTAGAAGCGGGACGCCGGCTCTGCAGAGCTGTCATCCCGTTGTACAGTTCGTGCCTGAGTAGGATCGTTCCTCGAAATTGCTACGCTTTCTTGAACCCTGCTCTATGCTTTGACGGGTTTTCTTCACGCGAACCGACGTCCCATTTCGCTCGAAAACGCGCTCTAGTACTTCCTTTTCTTAAAGCGTGAGTCGCAATTCAAGATCGGAGGCCTACCGAAGCGAGAGAAGTCCACCTTTCGTCCAAAGGCCGCCGTATCACTGAGCTCTGATTCCGGGTACTAGTGCTCCGAAAACACAGTTATGGTCATCGTCTGATTATGCAGCCGGCAGGCTTCGCCCTGGCTGAACGGCGCGAGTTCACCGTAGGAGTAGAACCCCGCGATCGTGGCATCGTCGCCGAGCACCTCCCGTACGGCCTCGGTCTCTTCCTCGGTGCGCTGATCCATCACGAGCTTTCGCCCGACGCAGCTGACCAGCAGCGCCAGATCCGGCTTCTGCCCTCCGAGTCCCTTCATGCTCGTCTCGGCCGCGGCCCTGGCGCCCTCAACGAGATCGTCAACATTGGTCTTCATTAGCTGAGCAGTTCCGCCCTGGGGGATGTCACCGGCGAAGGTCATGGACTTGTTTGGCTCGTCGATCGACAGGATGGTGCGCACCACGCTCACCTTGGAGTTGGCCTCGGTGACTGCGATGGGAAACAGAAGTGCGGATGCCGGCAGCTTCTCGGCGTGCGGCCCCAGATACGTCTTGTAGAGATCGAGCGCGTTCCGTCCGTCGAGCTCGTAGAGCACGTTTCCTTCGGCTCGCGTGATCTCGCGGATCGGCCCGAACGACTCCCAGCCTCCCATCGAACCATACCCAATCTTGAGATGGTCACCGTAGAAGCCGATGGCGGCCGCGCGTTGCGGGCTGGCGCCGCTTTCGTCGACCACCAGGGTTTCGGCGAAGTTGGCGCCGTCTCCTGACAGCCCTCCGGTCACCGACACGGTCGAGGCGACGCCGCCGGCGATTCCCTTCGCGAGTTCGGATCCGTTGACCTTCAAGCCGTCCGACATGACGAACACGTGGCGCAGCGTGTCGTCGTTCAGCTGTCGGGCAAGCTCCTTTCCAACCTCAAAACTGGTCTGTCCCTCGCCAATCGTGGCGTGGGCTGCCCGGAAGTTCGTGTGATCGAAACCTATAACGGTCGCCACCAACGAGTCGTCCGTCACTTCATCCCCGGCAATCTCGCCGGAGGTCGAGCCCCCGATCAGCATCGTGATCCTGAAGCTCGCCCGTCAGCGCTCTGTCCTTCAGCAACTGCTTTGCACCGAATGTAAATATGAGCCTCTGCGGGCCGGCCTTGGCAGCCGGCAATTCCGGAGTCCAGCCGCGGCTTTGAATCCATTGGTATTGCGCATGTTGCATGACCTTCTTCCTCCTGCAAGAAAGGTGATCATGCCGAGTAAAATGTCTAACGAGTCAGGGTCTCTGCACGACCACCTTCACCAATGACCGTTTGCGGCGCATCTGAAATACGACTTCGCCACATGGAAGTCATTTAGCCTACACTGAAGTGGTTTGATTTAAAAGGACTACTCGTTTTTCCTCTTTACTCGACCACGAATAGGACGGCTGGGCGCTTATCAGGCGATCGACTGGCGCAACCCGCAGCATACGTGGATCGCTCATCCGAAGCCGCAGATCGAAACCGCTTTCAACCCAACTCGGACCCTGCATCCTAGTGAATTCCTGTGAACCTCTGCGGCCACTCCCAGACCTAATCAGTGGGGGCTCAACGGAGGGATTAGGTCATGGCCATTGTACAATTTACACGCTTCAAGAGCGACAAGCCTGAGGAGATGATTAAGACCGCGAAGCAGGCGAAGGCAATCTTCGAAAAACATGGCGCAGAATTTCTTCGGCTTTCTCGGTTTCACACTGGTACGTGGGCCGGGGAGTTTCTTATCGCTACGCGCTATTCCAGTTGGGAAGTGTACGGAAAGGTACAGGAGGCATTGGCAAAGGACGAGGCATTCGCAAAGCTGTACGCGCACACAGCTACCTTTGCCGAATTGACGGGCCGTAACATCGCGGTCGGCATCGATCTCTGAGGATCCGCTGCAAGTTGCGGCGTTGCTTTCGAGTATTGAGGTTCTGTGAGCCGCATCGGCCGCGGGGTGCTCTCTTTCAGTTTACGATCCCCACTGACTGAGGCGCCATCCGTGATCCATGTCGCCTGTTGGCCCCGAAGACGAAGATCGCCATCGTGTCCGGCACGTCGGCAGTCGGGGCCAGACTGGACATCAGGAAGGCGCGGGCAAATTGGCGCGAATGGGCCCAAAGCGGGCATCGCGCTGACGTGACCCAGGAGCCGTCCTGCGCCGATGCGATTGCAGCGCGCACAGCATTGCCCACGTCTATACTCAAGCGCGCCCTTGCCTCGAACGGGTCCGGAACTTGCGCAACGCCCCCAGTGCGCAAGTGCGCACAAGGCGGGCGATGACGGTGAGAGTGGGGCTAGACTTACCGTCGCGCCGATACACGTTTCAAACAGCGGGCGAGAGTTCACATTCTCGCGGCGCGTTTCGCCCGAGTTTTGCTCCGTCGCGTCGCCCGTATGAAGTCGTGTCGTTCGCGCGAAGGCAGTTGCTCACGGCCAAAGCCGCCCTGCAATGCCATTCGCGCCCGCCGCCGTCGCGTCCATCGCACCCCCAGCCCGCGGTTCGTGACGATCGTGATCCGCCCCTTGTCTCGGGCCAGGATGTTTCGCTTCTACGACAAATCCGAATTTCGGTAAAGTGGAATATTTTTGGAGGGGAGCTTGAGAAGCGATGGGACGGTGGCGGTCGTGGCTGTTTTGCCCGATGAGCGTAGATGCCGAGCTTTGGCCTAGCTAGGGCGTGGTTGAAAAAGACGGCAACCGCCCACAAGCTTCGACCTTTTCCAGCTCCGCGACTGGCCAAGGCCGCCATGCAGCCTCCTGTCGGATTTAACGTTGCCTTCCGATAGCAAACCGGACGCGCGACGAACCTATAAGTCTACGTCCTAGATCACCCCTACCAGCCGCAGCACCACGCCCCCCGCGCAACTGCCCGCGAGCACGGTGAGCATGCCAAGCTTGAGCCGGAAGATCGCGGTCGCCGCCGCGATCGACAGCACCAGCGCAGGAACGTCGACGCTCGTCAGCACCGGCTGGTCGAAGGCGAACGGAAAGGCCTGCACCGGCACGGTCTTGCGGAACAGGGTGTGCAGCGCGAACCAGATCGAGAGGTTGAGGATCACGCCGACGACCGCGGCCGTGATCGCGCTGAGCGCACCGGCAAGGCCGGTGTTGCCGCGCAGCCGCTCGATATAGGGGGCGCCGACGAAGATCCAGAGGAAGCAAGGCGTGAAGGTGACCCAGGTCGCGAGCAGGCCGCCGAGCGTTGCGGCGAGCATCGGTGACAGGCCGCTCGCGTCGCGGTAGGCCGCCATGAAGCCCACGAACTGGAGCACCATGATCAGCGGACCGGGCGTGGTCTCGGCCATGCCGAGGCCGTCGAGCATCTCGTGCGGCTTGAGCCAGTGATAATGCTCGACCGCTTGCTGGGCGACGTAGGCCAGCACCGCATAGGCGCCGCCGAACGTGACCAGCGCCATCTTGGAGAAAAACAGTGCGATCTGGCTGAACACGTTGGCCTGTCCGAGCACCAGAAGCAGCGCGATCACCGGCATGAGCCAGAGCGCCAGCCACAACGCGCCGACGCGGATCGTGCGGCCTGTGTCGGGGCGGACGTGATCGGGCACGGCTTCGCCGAGCATGCTGTCGATCAAGGCGCCGTTGCCGCCGCCGCCGTGGCCGGCCGGCGCGAACTCGGGACGGCCATGTTTGGCACCGACATAGCCGATCACGCCGGCGGCGATGATGATGATCGGGAAGGGAACGGCGAAGAAGAAGATGGCGACGAAGGCGATCGCGGCCAGCGCAATCATGATGCGGTTCTTCAGCGCGCGCTTGCCGACACGCACCACGGCCTCGACGACGATGGCGAGCACGGCGGCCTTCAGCCCGAAGAATAGCGCCTCGACGAAGCTGACATTGCCGAAGGCGGCGTAGACGTAGCTCAGGCCCATGATGGCGATGATGCCGGGCAGGATGAACAGCCCGCCCGCCATCAGGCCGCCGGCGGTGCGGTGCATCAGCCAGCCGATATAGGTCGCAAGCTGCTGCGCCTCCGGTCCCGGCAGAAGCATGCAGTAGTTCAGCGCATGCAGGAACCGGCCTTCGGAGATCCAGTTCTTCTCCTCGACCAGGATGCGGTGCATCACCGCGATCTGGCCCGCGGGCCCGCCGAAACTCAGGCAGGCGACGCGGAGCCAGACGCGAAACGCTTCCCTGAAGCTGATGCCGTGACCGGCATCAGCTCCTGTTTCGACAGTACGGGTATCCATTACGCCTTCGCCTTGTTGGTCGGCCAGTTGTGGGTCTCGGTGGTGGCGTCGCGGCACCAGCGGTAGAAGGCGTCGTAGAGCAGCATGCCGGCTTCGAGCTGTTCGAGATCGTCGTCATACATCCGTGACAGCCCGAGCGAGGCTGCGAGCAGGCCGGGGGCCTCCGGCGCAAGGTCGGGCCGCGCGGTGTCGGCGCCGCGCACCAGCGTGGCCAGCCGGAGCAGCGGCGGCGCGGCAATCCCGAACTCCTCGATCATCACGTCGAAGGTGCAGAGCTCGCCGCGGTGGCTCCAGAACACGTTCTCGATGTCGAAGGGCGCCGCGTTGAAGCGTTCGCCGACGGCCACCACTTCGGAAGGTGCCACGAACAGGAATACCGCATTGGGATCGACGAAGCGCCGGATCAGCCAGGGGCAGGCGATGCGATCGACCTTGGGCCGCGCCCGGGTGACCCAGACGGTGCGTCCCTTGGCGTCGCGTGGCGGCAGCTTGCGGGTGTCGACCAGCGGCAGTTTTGCCGCCTTCCAGCCCTCGAAGCCGCCTTCCAGCGTCTCGGCGCGGACTCCGAGTTGCCTGAGCCAGGCCGCAGTACCTTGCGCGAGCTTTTCGCCACGCAGGCATGAGACGATCGCGGAGCGGCCGGCGAAGTCGGCGCCCCAGTCCGAGACTTTCTCGTGGCTGAGCTTGATCGAACCGGGGATCAGCCGCCGGTCGGCGGCAAAATCCTCGTCCGTGCGCACGTCAATCAGGGCAGGGGCGTTCGCCGTGCCGATCAGCCGTACCAGTTTGTCAGATGATATCGTCGTGTAGGAAGACATGATGCGCCCTCGTAAAATTAAACGGGACGCGATACTTGGGCATGTCGCCTCGTGGGGAGATCGCTCAAATCCCCATAACCTTAATTACACCGAAACGGCACCGACCTGTCAATCGGCTCGTTTCGCCGATTTTACCCGGAAGACCCGCAGGTCTATATTGCGGGTCAATGAGCCGGACCTATCGGAGAATTTTCGATGCATTCCCATTCCATCGAACAATGGACCCATGACCATGCTTTCCTGGGCGAGAAGCACGACGAGAACGAGCGGCGCACCTGGCTGGTCGTCGTCCTGACGCTGGTCATGATGGTCGGCGAGATCGTCGCCGGCTCGTTGTTCGGCTCGATGGCGCTGCTCGCCGACGGCTGGCACATGGGAACCCATGCGGCGGCGCTCGGCATCGCCGCGTTCGCCTACCGCTTTGCGCGCCGGCATCTGGGAAACGCGCATTTCACCTTCGGCACCGGCAAGTTCGGCGATCTCGCCGCCTTCGCCAGTGCGATCATTCTGGGCTTGATCGCGGTCGAGATCGCCTATGAGAGCGTGCTGCGGCTGATCACGCCGGTGCCGATCGTCTATGGCGAGGCGATCGCGGTGGCCGTGCTCGGCCTGTGCGTCAACCTCGCGAGCGCGTGGCTATTGCGCGACAGCCATGATCATCACCACGGGCATGATCACGGGCATGCACATGATGAGCATCACGATCATCACCATGATCACCACCATCCTCATCACGACAACAATCTCCGCGCGGCCTACGTCCATGTCATGGCGGATGCCGCGACTTCCGTGCTGGCGATCGCGGCACTCGCCGTCGCGATGTATTCGGGGTGGGCCTGGGCCGATCCCGCCGTGGGACTGATCGGCAGCGCGGTGATCGCGAGCTGGGCGTTCGGGCTGATCAAGAGCTCCGGCGCGGTACTGCTCGACGTGCGCACCGACGAGAAGCTCGAGCGCACCATTCGCGCACGCATGGAGGTCGGAGACGACCGCGTCACCGATCTGCATCTCTGGCAGGTTGGCCCCAGCCATTGTGCCGTGCTGGTCTCGGTGGTGTCGGACAAGCCGAAGCAACCGGCCGTCTACAAGAAGCGGCTCGCCGGCCTGAGGGGCCTCAGCCACGTCACAGTCGAAGTCGAGACCTGCGCGCATTGAGACTGTCGGGAATTCTGCGGACCAAGCGGGGTTGATCCTCAGTCTTCGTCGCGCATCGCTGTAACAGGGGAACAAGAACAATGTCCCGGATCAAGCTCGCTTTCGCCGTCGTCATACTCGCTCTGTCCGGCCACGGGGCCATCGCGCAGTCGGAAAAGACCGGCGTCGAAAAGCTCTATGTCCTCAATTGCGGGGAGGGCACCGCCGGCGACATCTCGCGCTGGACGCCCGGCCTGAACGAGGGCAAGACGATGGACTTCGTCGACACCTGCTATCTCATCAAGCACAGCAAGGGCTGGTTCCTGTGGGACACCGGGATCGCCGATGCGGTCGCCGCGATGCCGAACGGGCTTGTGCCCGCCGATCCCAAGGCCGTGACCTGGCGCCGGCCGAAGACGCTGCAAGCCCAGCTCGAGCAACTCGGCCTCAAACCGGATGACGTCAAGGCGCTGGGCATCTCGCACACGCATCCGGACCACACCGGCAATGTCGAGCTGTTCCCGCAGGCTGTCCTTTTCGTGCAGAAGACCGAATATGACTGGCCCGGCGCCAACAACGAGCCGCGCTTCAAGCCTTCGCACCCAGTCGAGCTGTTGTCGGGCGACAAGGACCTGTTCGGCGACGGCAGCGTAACAGTGCTGTCGACGCCGGGTCACACGCCGGGACACCAGTCGTTGCTGGTGAAATTGCCGAAGACCGGCGCGGTGGTGCTGTCAGGCGATGCCGTTCATTTCAAGGATAACTGGGACAACCGCCGTGTGCCCAGCATGAACGTCAGCAAGGACCAGACGACGGCCTCGATGCAGAAGATCGCCGACACGCTCGACAAGGAGAAGGCGCAGCTCTGGATCAACCACGATAAGGCCCAGCGCGACAGCCAGAAGACGTCGCCGGAGTTTTACGACTGAGGCGTTGATCAGCCTTTGGGCGCCGTGATCGGCGGCGGTTCGCCTTGCGGTGTCTTCTTCGGCTTCAGCGTGCCGGCGTAGAACGAGAGCAGCCAGACCAGAATGATGGCGAGGAGATAGACGCCCCAGGCCTGCGGCGGCGTGGTTGCCCAGCGCAGCAGGCCTTTGAATGTACGGGGTGGGCCGGTGTCGTCGTTCCTCATGGCCGGCTTGTGCGCGAAAGCGGCAGCGCGGTCAATCCGGTCGCCGATCCGCTCGGACGAGAAACAACGCGGCCAGCGCCGAGAGGCTGAGCGCGGACGAGACGATCAGCACCTTGGCTCCCATGACGTCGATGAGCAGGCCGAAGGCCAGCGGTGCCACAGCCTGCGCCATCCGCGCCGGCGCGCCGATGACGCCGAGGCGATAGCCGAAATCCTTCGGGCCGAAGATCGACAGCGGCAGCGTGCCGCGCGCAATGGTCAGGATGCCGTTGCCCGAGCCGTGGAACAGCGCGAACGCGCTAGCCGCGGCGCCCCCGAAGATCGCGACGACCACCGCGCCGATCGGGTGGGTGAGGCATGCGAGGCGCGTCGACCACAGCGGATGGAAGCGGCTCAGGAAGCCCGCTTCGAGAATGCGCGCGCCCACTTGCGCCGGGCCGATCAACGCGCCGGCTGCGATCGCTTCGACCGGCGTCGCGCCCGTTACCTCCAGGATGCGCGGGAAATGCGCCGCCATCGCGCCGGTGACGGTCCAGACCGCGGCGAAGATGAAGGCGAGCAGGATCATGGTGCGGTCGAGCGGCAAGTGCGGCTTTTCCGCAGTCGCCACGGCCTGCCTGGCCCCCTTGATTGTCGGCAGCACGAAGAAGTTGAGGGGAAGCCCGATCAGGATGTTGGCGCCGGCCCAGGCAAAACAGGTGTCGCGCCAGCCGATATGCGACAGGCCCCAGGCGGTGAGCGGCCAGCCGATTGTCGAGGCGAAGCCCGCCATCAGCGTGATGCCGGTGATCGAGCGGCGCGCCTCGGTGCCGTAGATGCGGCCGAGGGCGGCGAAGGCGGCATCGTAGAGGCCCATCGCCATGCCGATGCCGAGCACCAGCCAGGCGATCGCCATCACGGCCACCGATTGCGAGAGGCCGAGCAGCACGAGGCCGGTCGCGATCGTCAAATTGGAGGCCGACAGCACCTGCCGGCCGCCGACGAGATCGATCTGCCGGCCGATGCGCGGGCCGAGCATCGCGGAGATCACGAGCGAGGCCGAGAACGCGCCAAAGATCCAGTTCGAGGAGACGCCGAGGTCGCGCGCCATGGGGTCGGCAAGCAGCGCCGGCAGATAGTAGCTGGAGGCCCAGGCCAGTGTCTGCGTGGTGCCGAGCGCCAGGATGATCGGAAGCTGGCGCTGGCTCATGTCCTCGTATTTCTGCTCGATGGTGTCATCGGTTCCATTTGCAGCCGCGGCGAGAGCACGTCAACAGCGTCCGCGGCATACACGACCTGCCGCGGCCGGGAGCCTTGGTTGCGCTCTGTCCGTGCGGCCTTTCGTTCGTCACGAATGCACGCCATAATGGCGTATGCAATTGTCCTCGCGCCTGGCGTTGATGAACTGGCTGGCGAGCCAGGGGCTCACGGGCCTGCCTGAACCCGAACTGCTCCGCGGCTTCTGTGAGCGCTGCCGTGCCGAAGGGCTCGATCTGTCGCGTGGGCTGGTCTTCATCGATACGCTGCATCCGATCTATGAAGGCCGAGGGTTCCGCTGGTCCGATCGTTCCAGTAACGAGAGCGACAATTTCGAGTACGGCTCGACCGCGGAGGGCGATCCGAACAAAAACTGGCGCCGTTCGGTGTTCTTCCATCTGCTCGAGCACGGCCAGGACGAGATGGTGATCGACCTGGCCGACGTCGCTTCGCTCGATTTTTCGCAAATCGGCGAGCTCGCCGAGAAGGGGCATCGGCATTTTCTCGCCTTCGTGCATCGCTTCGGCGAGAATGGCGCGCTCGGGCAGATGGACTGCCTCTATTCCTATTGGACGACGCGGCGCGCCGACGGCTTTAGGGAGGCCGAGCTCGCGGCGCTGCGCGATCTCGTACCGGTGCTGGGGCTCGCGATCAAGTCGGCGCAGCAGGTCGACATCGCTCGCACGCTCGGCCGCGTCTATCTCGGGCGCGATGCCTCCGAGCAGGTGCTCCGCGGACGCATCTCACGCGGCGTCACCGAGCGCATCAACGCCGTGCTGTGGTACTCGGATCTGCGCGGCTCAACCGGCATCAGCGAGAGCATCGGTCCCGACGAGATCATCCCGTTCCTGAACGACTATGCGCAGGCGGTGATCGACCCGATCCACGATGCCGGCGGCGACGTGCTGAAGCTGATCGGCGACGGCGTGCTCGCGATGTTCTGGGGCGAGGATATGGCGGATGCGCGGCGCGCTGCGCTGCGCGCCGAGCATCTGTTCCGCAAGAACGTTGCGGCGCTGAACGCACGGCGGAAGGCCGATGGACGTCCGACCACGTCGGCCTATATCGGCCTGCATGTCGGCGAGGTCTTTTACGGCAATATCGGCAGCGCGGACCGGCTCGACTTCACGGTGGTGGGGCCGACCGTGAACGAGGTCAGCCGCATTGCCTCGATGAGCCGCTCGGTCGATCGCGAACTGCTGGCATCGGCCGAGTTCTACAAGGGCCTCGATGCCGCCGGCCGCCGCTATCTCGTCTCGACCGGCCGCTACGCGCTCCGCGGCATCGGCCGCGCGCAGGATCTCTACACGCTCGATCCGGACGTCGACAGCAACGAGCCGGTGACGGGGAGCTACGAGCGGTATCTGGCAAATTAGGCTCGTGGCCTCAACAAGCTCCGTCATTGCGAGCGAAGCGAAGCAATCCAGAGTCTTTCTGCGGAGCGATTTCTGGATTGCTTGTGCGCCAGGCAAGCTGGCGCGGTCCAACCGGTGGAAGTCCGGTCCGGGTAAGCCGTAGCGGGCGCCCGGTAGTGAGTGTTGCGGTGTCGTCGGCGACGGCGGCAGCGAAGCGTACACAACGATGCTGTGGGGTGGGCTATTGAGCCGCGAAAGACAGAAACTCGCAGAGGCCGAGGCGGTAAGCAACGTCGAAGGCAACATGTGCGGTCCCGTTATGCGAGGGGCTGACGCTC
>NZ_JADPKQ010000277.1:0-8268 GCF_023074015.1 Bradyrhizobium sp. 142 | reverse complement strand
TCTCGCGATGACGCCCTTGCGCTTCGCTAACCCTTCGCCGCCATCAGGCTGGGTAAAGGACTTCCACCTCCAAGCTGTCGAACATGCTCGGCACACCAAGGGCACGGCTCGCGCCGTGCCCTTTCGCTTTCACACTGCGCTGTCTCAGCTATAGATCTCGAACAGGCCGGCGCCGCCCTGGCCGCCGCCGATGCACATGGTCACCACGCCCCACTTGGCCTTGCGGCGCGCGCCTTCCAGGAGGATGTGGCCGGTGAGACGTGCGCCGGTCATGCCGAAAGGATGGCCGATCGCGATCGAGCCGCCGTTGACGTTGTACTTCTCGGGATCGATGCCGAGCTTGTCGCGGCAATACAGGCACTGGCTGGCGAAGGCCTCGTTGAGCTCCCACAGATCGATGTCGTCGATCTTCAGGCCGGTGCGCTTCAACAGCTTCGGGATCGCAAACACCGGGCCGATGCCCATCTCGTCCGGCTCGCAGCCGGCGGAAGCCCAGGCGACGAAGCGGCCGAGTGGCTTGAGGCCGCGCTTCTCGGCGTCCTTGGCTTCCATCAGCACCACGGCCGCGGCGCCGTCGGAGAGCTGGCTGGCATTGCCGGCGGTGACGGATTTGCCGGGACCCTTCACCGGCTCGAGCTTGGCGAGGCCTTCCATCGTGGTCTCGGGCCGGTTGCACTCGTCACGATCGACGACGTAGTCGACGATCGACTCCGCCTTGGTCGCCTTGTCGACCACTTTCATTTTGGTCTTCATCGGGACGATCTCGTCCTTGAACTTGTTCGCCTGCTGGGCCGCGGCCATGCGGCGCTGCGATTCCAGCGAGAACTCGTCCTGATATTCGCGGCTGACCTTGTAGCGCTCCGCCACGATATCGGCGGTGTCGATCATCGCCATGAAGATGTCGGGCGCGACCTTCAGCAGCTCCGGATCGACCGCTTCCTTGGGCAGAGGGCCGCCCGGAATCGAGATGCTCTCGACGCCGCCGGCGACGATGCAATCGGCGCCGTCGGAGCGGATCGAGTTCGCGGCCATGGCAATGGTCTGCAGGCCCGAGGAGCAGAAGCGGTTCACCGACACGCCGGCGGTGGTCTTCGGCAGACCCGCGAGCAGCGCGGCCTGGCGGCCGATGTTCGGCGCGCCATGGGCGCAATTGCCGAGATAGCTGTCCTCGACATAGTCCTTCTCGACGCCGGCGCGGTCGACCGCGTGGTGGATGGCGTGGGCCGCAAGACTCATCGGCGCGGTGATGTTGAACCCACCGCGGCCGGACTTCGCCAACCCCGTGCGCGCATAGGAAACGATGACGGCTTCACGCATTGTTTTCTCCCTTTTTCGAAACGATTTTGAACGGAGCGTCCTTCCGCCATTGGTACACAAAGTTGGGCGGCGGCGGGAGAAATAAAAACGCCGCCTCCGGTAACGGAGGCGGCGTTGTTCCGCGGGTCGGAATATGTCGGCGCCTCAGAACGTCAGCGCCTTGACCTGCTTGACCTGCGGCAGGGCCTGCACCTTGGCGAGCACGTCGGCCGGCACCGCGCCGTCGACCTCGACCAGCGCGATGGCGTCGCTGCCCTGCGCGACGCGGCCGAGATGGAAGGTCGCGATGTTGATTCTGGCGTCGCCGAGCAGGCTCGCGAACTTGCCGATGAAGCCCGGCTTGTCCTCGTTGGTGACGTAGATCATCGACTTGCCGAACTCGGCGTCGACGCGGATGCCCTTGATGTCGACGAGCCGCGGCTTGCCGTCGTGATAGACGGTGCCCGAGACCGACCGCTCCTGGCGTTCGGTGGTAACGGTGACTGTGATCAGGCTCTCATAGTCGCTCTGCGCGGCACGTACGATCTCGTCCACCACCATGCCGCGTTCCTTGGCGACGACCGGCGCGGACACCACGTTGACCTCGCCCAGCATCGGCCGCAGCAGGCCCGACAGCACGGCGGAGGTGATCGCCTTGATCTTCATCTCGGCGACGTGGCCCTCATAGGTAATCTGCACCTTGAGGATGCCGGATTCGGTGAGCTGGCCGGCGAACGATCCGAGCTTTTCGGCAAGCGCGATGAACGGCTTCAGCTTCGGCGCCTCTTCCGCGGTGATCGAGGGGAAGTTGACGGCGTTCGAGATCGCGCCGGTGAGCAGATAGTCAGACATCTGCTCGGCGACCTGGAGCGCGACGTTCTCCTGCGCTTCGGTGGTGGCGGCGCCGAGATGCGGGGTGCAGATCACGTTGGGATGACCGAACAGCACGCTTGAGGTCGCGGGCTCCTCGACGAAGACGTCGAAGGCTGCGCCCGCAATGTGCTTGGCGTTCAGCGCATCGACCACCGCCTGCTCGTCGACCAGACCGCCGCGGGCGCAATTGATCAGGCGCACGCCCTTCTTCATCTTTGCGATCGCAGCCGCATCGATGATGTTCCTGGTCTTGTCGGTGAGCGGGGTGTGGAGCGTGATGAAATCGGCGCGCTTCAAGAGCTCGTCGAGCTCGACCTTCTCGACGCCGATGTCCTTGGCGCGCTCCGGCGACAGGAACGGATCGAAGGCGATCACCTTCATGCGCAGGCCGAGCGCGCGGTCGGCGACGATCGAGCCGATGTTGCCGCAGCCGACGACGCCGAGCACCTTGCCAGTGATCTCGACGCCCATGAAGCGGTTCTTCTCCCACTTGCCGGCCTGGGTCGAGGTGTCGGCCTGCGGAATCTCGCGCGCCAGCGCCAGCATCAGCGTGATGGCGTGCTCGGCGGTCGTGATCGAATTGCCGAACGGCGTGTTCATCACGATGATGCCCTTGGCGGTCGCCGCGGGAATTTCGACGTTGTCGACACCGATGCCGGCGCGGCCGATCACCTTGAGATTGGTCGCCTTCTCCAGGATCTTGGCCGTGGCCTTGGTCGCGGAGCGGATCGCGAGTCCGTCGTAATTGCCGATGATCTCGGCGAGCTTGTCCTTGTCCTTGCCGAGATTGGGCTGGAAGTCGACCTCAATACCGCGGTCTTTGAAGATCTGTACGGCGGCGGGAGAGAGCGCGTCGGAAATGAGAACTTTGGGCTTGGTCATGGATGTCTTCCTTCACACCCTCCCCTGGAGGGGGAGGGTCGGCGCGAAGCGCCGGGGTGGGGTGAAGCTGCAAACTCGAAATTCGCCAGTGCGCCGTGTGGAGAGATCACCCCACCCCGCCGCACCTGACGGTGCGTCGACCCTCCCCCTCCAGGGGAGGGTCAGAAACTCACGCCGCCTTGGGCAGCGCGGCCTTGGTCTCGGCAAAAGCCCAGTCGATCCACTGCGTGAGAAGCTCGACGTCCCTGGCCTCGACGGTGGCGCCGCACCAGATGCGCAGGCCAGCCGGAGCATCGCGGTAATACGCAAAGTCGTATCCTGCGCCTTCCTTTTCGACCAGCGCGACCAGCTTCTTGCAGAAGTCGGCCTGTGCATCGACCGGCAGCGAAGTGATCGCGGGATCGGTGAACTTCAGGCACACCGAAGTGTTGGAGCGGATCGAGGCGTCCTTGGCGAGGAAGTCGATCCACGGCGTCTTCGCTTTCCAGTCGGCGAGCGCCTTGGTGTTGGCGTCGGCGCGCGCGATCAGGGCCTTGAGGCCGCCGATCGACTTGGCCCAGTTCAGCGCGTCGAGATAGTCCTCGACGCAGAGCATCGACGGCGTGTTGATGGTCTCGCCGACGAAGATGCCCTCGTTGATCTTGCCGCCCTTGGTCATGCGGAAGATTTTCGGCAGCGGCCAGGCCGGCTTGTAGGTCTCGAGCCGCTCCACCGCGCGCGGCGAGAGAACCAGCATGCCGTGCGCGGCTTCACCGCCGAGCGCCTTCTGCCAGGAGAAGGTAACGACATCGAGCTTGGCCCAGTCGAGCGGCTGCGCAAACGCCGCCGAGGTGGCATCGCAAATGGTGAGGCCTTCGCGGGAAGAGCTGATCCAGTCGGCGTTCGGCACGCGCACGCCCGAGGTAGTGCCGTTCCAGGTGAAGACCACGTCGGACTTCGGATCGACCTTGGAGAGATCAGGGATCTCGCCGTAGGCCGCGTTGAGCTTGGTGACGTCCTTGAGCTTCAATTCCTTGACGATGTCGCTGACCCAGCCCTCGCCGAAGGATTCCCAGGCGAGCGTGGTGACGGGCTTTGCTCCCAGCAGCGACCACAGCGCCATTTCGACGGCGCCGGTATCGGAGGCCGGCACGATGCCGATGCGATAATCGGCGGGCACCTCAAGCACTTCGCGCGTCAAATCGATCGCGAGCTTGAGCTTGGTCTTGCCGACCTTCGCGCGATGCGAACGGCCGAGCGCTGCGTCCTTGAGATTTTGGGCATTCCAGCCGGGGCGCTTGGCGCAGGGGCCGGAGGAGAAATGCGGCACGGTCGGCCGCGAAGCGGGCTTCGCCACAGTCATCGTCTACCCTTCCAGATAGTAAGCCTCCCGTTGGGGGGAGGTGTCCCGCCGCGGCTGATACGGGAATCGGGTAAGCCAGTCAAGGAAGTTCCGGGGGCTCACGCGTCAGTGATGGCGCCTCGGGCGCGATTTTTGGGGATTCGACCACGGCAAGCGCATTCAGCAAGTCCGTGGCCTCGCTGATCAATTGCGCGGCTCTGCGGCGGCTGCCGACTTTCAAAATGCATTTGTCATTGGCCTGCACGACGTAGTCGTTGCCGACCTTGATCATCGAATAGCTTGTCATCGAAATCCCCGAACCGACCGAGCTCGGTGTCCGACGCTGCCGTAGCACCGTTCGTTCCCGGTTCAACGTGAACGACGGCTGGGTAGTTTACCGGCTCTTAACATGAACGAATGCGCGATCTGAATTTGCTGATCGCGCAACGGCCGTAAGGGTCTGCCTCAAAAGCGAACAGTCATGCCGACATGGCTCGCAGCGAATCCAAGTCGCTTGTAGAAGCGCTGCGCATCGACGCGGCTTGCATGCGTCAGCAGCTCGACCAGATTGCAGCCTCGCGCTTTGGCTTGCGCGATCGCCCATTGCACCAATTGCTCGCCGATGCCGCGGCTGCGGCAGTCGGAAGCAACGCGGACATCTTCGAGCAGGCCGCGCGAGCCGCCTTGCGAACTGATCCCGGGCAGGATCGCCAGTTGCAGGCAGCCGACCACCCTGCCCTCGCTCTCGGCCACCACGAGCGTGAGATTCGGATCGCGCTCGATCCGCACGAACGCGTCGTAATAGGACGCAGGCAATGGATCCTCCACGCGCTCGCGGGCGCGCCCGAGATGATCGTCGGCGAGCATTGCCACGATCGCGGCAACGTCCTCGCGGCGCGCGCGACGGATGGAGATAGGCTCGGCGTTCATGCGGATCTCTCGAATTCAACGTGCCGGCGGAAGGCCGAGATGGGCTTCGGCTTCGCCGATCCAGCGGCGGACGGCAGCAAAGCGACCGAGATCGAAGCCGCCTTCATGTGCCACACGCGTATAGGCGAGCAGCGAGACGTCGGCGAGCGAAATCACGTCGCCGGCGAGGAAGCGGTTCACCGCCAGATGCTGTTCCATGCGGTCGAGCGCCGCATAGCCGCGCTTGACCTTCTCCGGATCGAGCTCGGAGGCGTTCCTGCCGAGATAGACCAGCTGGAAGCGGCACACCGCGATATAGGGTTCGTGGCTGTACTGTTCCCAGAACAGCCATTCGTCCATCTTGGCGGCAGCATATGCGTCGCGAGGAATGAGCGCGCTGTCGCGGGCGAGATAGCGGATGATGGCATTGGACTGCGCCAGCGTGCGGCCGTCGTCGAAGGCGACAGTCGGCACCTGCCCCGCGCCGTTCATCTTCAGAAACTGCGGCGTGCGCGTCTCGCCCTTGCGCGTGTCGATCTCGATCCACTGGTAGGGCAGCGCGAGCTTGTCGCAGACCCACTTCACCTTGAGACAATTGCCGGAGTTGCTATCGCCGTAGATCTTCATCGCTGCCGCCCTGCTTTGGGCATCAGAGCATCAGGACGGAAAGAACCTGTCAACCGGCGCAAGGCGAAGCGGCGCGTCAGAACTTGTAGCCGAGACCCGCTCGAACGGTGTTGATATTCGTGTCGATGTTGCTTGTGAAGCGGATGTATTCCCATTCAGCGCGCGCGAACAGCCCGCCGACGAGGTTGACGTCAACGCCAAGACCTGCGGTATAGCCGTAGATCATGTGATTGTGCACGGTATCCGTCGCACTCAGCGGCTGCAACCTCGTGAATGACCCCAGGATTGTGGCGCTGACCGCATCCTCTACGAGGACGGTGCGCGATATGTCGGCTTTGCCGAGCGCGAAACCGCCAAACACGTAAGGCAGGAAGCAGCCCCAGGCATACGCCGCACGGCCGCGGAACGTCGCCATATCCGAGATTGAAATTCCAGCCGACGATGTCACCTTGACATCGTGGAAGAAGCCGTCCGTCAGCGCGCTGCCACTGACAAGTTCCTTGGACGCTTGTGACGTGCCACCGAATGAGCCGTGTAGATAGCTCACCTCGAGGCCGAGGACGACGTCCTCCCACTGGCCATTGTATCCGAAGAAGGCGCCGTAGCCGCTCGACCGGGTTGATTGTCCGCCGAGGCCGAGATTCCAGTTCGCCACGTCCATCTGCTGAATAACATTGTGGTCCAGCAGCGTGTCCAGCATCGTCTTGTTGCTGCCGTTGAAATGTTCGTCCGACGCGCCGTAGCCCGCCTGGCCACCGACATAGAAGCCGTCCCAGGTGACGCTGGATTTGCTCAGTCCGTCCGTGAAGCTGCCGCGCAGGATGGGCAGGTCGGGCAGGTCGGCCGCATGTGCGGCAGACACCGTCCCCAACATCGCCGCCGCCAACAAAAGCCTACGCATCGCAACGCTCCAAATCGGACTCGAACTGTTCCGATGATCATCGCCCGTTAACCTTAACCAATGGTTGCGGCGGCGGCTTTCATCGCCGCGGAGCCATGAAAAATCCGCAAAGCAAAACGGCGCGGGATGATCCCGCGCCGTTAAGATGTCTTAAGCGATGAGGCGAGCGATCAGCCCTTGGTGATCAGCGGCGGCGGCGAATAGACCGGCGGGCTGGAGAGCTCCCAGCGCACGCCGAGCTTGACGTCGTGCGAAGTGATGTCCTTGACCTTGATCGTGGACGCGCCCGAGATGCTGTTGTCGTAGGCGCGGAAATTGCCGGGCGCAGCGTCGCCCAGATCCATGTAGCTGTAGGCCAGTTCGACGGTGAAGCCGGGATTGACCTTGTAGGCGAGACCGGCATGCGCGGCCCAGGCCAGGTTCCACTTACCGTTGTCGCCGAAGTAGGTGACGCTGTTGGAGAGGCCGCCGGCATTGATCCGGGTGCCGTCATCACGGAAGCCGCTGAGCTTGTTGTACGAGCCACCGACACCGGCGCCGATGAACGGCGTGATGCACCACCAGGTGCCGAGATCGACATAGGCGTTGGCCATGACGACCCACTCGGACTTGCTGCCGCTGTAGTTGTTGGCTTCGAAATCGGCGGCGCCGAGGGTGACGTTGTCCGAGCCGTGCAAATTGGCCTTGCCGCGATACTGGCCGATCACGTCGGCACGGAACCAGTTGTTGAAGCGATAGCCGACGCCGAGATCGAACAACGGCGAGGAGTCGAAGCCGAGGCCCACGGTCTGGGTCGGGAACGTCTGCGCGGTCGCGCTGTCGATCCGCTTGGCGCTCTGGTTGGTCATGCCAATGTCGCCGCGGAGATACCAGCCGCCGAAGTCGGCGGGCGGGGCCGGCGGCGCGTACATGGGAGGCGGAGCCGCGATCGGCATATCGGCGGCGAACGCCATCGACGAGATCAGGGTTGCCGCACCCGCGGCAAGGAGAGACTTAACGCTACGCATTGGCTTCGTCCTTTTGGCCGGTGAGGCAATACGGCGCCTCACGTTCTGGAAACTCACGGCCCGGACGTTGGCAGCAAATGTTTAAGCGGCGCTTAACCCTAATTTTTAAGGTTGATTTTTTCTGACTGCACACGCGGATGCGGCGCGAGCGTTGCAAAACTGCGGCGCCTGCGCGCCGCAATTGCTAACGATTGATGAAGTCGCATTGCGGCAAGAAAGAATGCGTTAACGCGTGTGCCGCGGCAGGCTGGGCAGGAACACCGCAAGCAGCCCGATCGCCGGCAGCCAGGCGCAGACCTGGTAGACGAACTCGATCGAGGTGTGGTCGGCTAGCTTGCCGAGCACGGCGGCGCCTAATCTTACTGAGTCAGAAAGTCGCGATCTTTGATCCTGGAATTGCTGGTATTTTCGGGAGATTCGTTTTTCGGCATGGAGAGCTGGGATGGGTCACC